>CAYTFT010000036.1:0-12385 GCA_964437155.1 uncultured Chitinophagales bacterium
ACATTCCAGATCGTATTGAACGAAACCTCTAACTATATTGACAACCATTTTACAGATGTGATGATCTGCCCTACCTGGGATCTTGGAATAGCAACCCAGGGATTGCAAAATGAGGATGGAACTATCGCTTTTACGGTTGCGGGCAGAAATGCTACTGCATGGGAGGCCCATGATGAATCGTGGAGATGGTATACTACAACCATTGAATGGTTTGATGAAGGCGGAACCCTGATCGGAACCGGTCCGGAAGTAGATGTCGCCCCCGATGTAACAACCACCTATACACTCGTAGAAACTTTATGCGACGGCACAGTATATACAGATGATGTTACCGTAACCGTTGGCGCAGCCTTTGACGCCGACCTGGTAACGACTGATATTACCTGTGGCGGCGATGATAATGGCACAGCTACACTTGACCTCACAGGAGGTATTCCGCCATATACTTATGAATGGAGCACAGGAGAAACCGGTGTTACATCTGTAAGCGGACTTGACGGAGGAACATATACCGTTACCGTAACAGAAGGCGGCGGTTGTTCCAGAACCTATACTTTTACTATTGAGGAACCGGAAGTACTCACCGGTGAGCCGGTTGATCTGGTAAATAATCCATGTAACGGATATGCCGAAGGCTCTGTAACCATTGATGCTTCAGGTGGGACAATTCCTTATGAATACAGCCTTGACGGCGGAGCATCTACCCTGATCGAAGATTTCAGCGGTCTTGCAGCCGGAGATTATATTGTGACCGTAACAGATGCTAACGGATGCACGGTTGATGTACCATTTACGATAAGCGAGCCTATTCTTTTTACGGCAGACGCCACTACAACCAATGCTTCTATTCTGGTGGGACAAACAACTACAATAACTGTTGAAACCAGTCTTCCCGATATTGTTTCAGTAACCTGGGAACCGCCGGTACCTTGCACTGACCCGTGTCTAACGATTGATGTTGCTCCAACCACCACCACAACCTATATAGTTACCGTTGTGGATGCAGAAGGTTGTGTTGCGATTGATACCATTACCATATTCGTTGAGTTTGTTCCCGAAGTGTTCTTCCCGTCCGCCTTTTCACCCAATGGTGACGGTTCGAACGATTTCTTCCAGAGCGAAGGCTATAATGTAACAACCTATGACCTGAAAATATATAACAGATGGGGTCAGCTCCTGTATGAAACAAATTCCTTTGATTCACCCGGTTGGGATGGAAATTTTAATAACGTGGAACAGGGAATCGGCACTTATGTATGGCAGGTAAACGTAGGTTTTGTTGACGGACAGGAATATATTGACTCCGGAAACTTTACCCTCGTGCGTTAATACATATTAAATATTTTTAATATGCATTATTGATCAGCTCAATAACAGCAGCGGTTTCTACGAATAATTTATTTCGGCATTTTTGTGATGGATGATTTTGTAACTGCTAATCAGCAGATAGCAAGTTTACCCCGGGATATTGCATTTGGCGTATCAAAAACACTTGATTGGCGGGTTAAGAATCCCCCAAACTTTATTTGTTGACATTTTGTGTATTTCTGACGTAAAACCCTATCTTTGTCCTCCCAAAATTTACAGTGATGAAAAGGACCTTTCAACCTTCGAAAAGAAAAAGAAAAAATAAACACGGCTTTCGTGATCGCATGAAAACCAAGGACGGACGAGCCATTTTAAGCCGTCGCCGCCGTAAAGGACGTAAAAAATTGACTGTTTCTGACGAAAGAAATATCAGTAAATAATACCCGTAAAGTTCCCGCAACCGATGTAACAAGAGCGTTTGCCGGAGCCACTTTCAGTAAGGCCGAAAGGCTTGCCGATAAGAAAATAATTGCCTCGCTTTTTGAAGCGGGGCATCCTTTTTTTAGTCCGCCGTTCACATACCTATGGAGAGCCACCCGGCTACCGGCAGCGGTTCCGGTGCAAATAATTATTTCTGCACCCAAAAAATATCTTCCGCATGCAGCGGACCGCAACCGCGTTAAACGTTTCATTCGCGAAGCCTACCGGAAAAACAAATTACCCTTGTTTGACCACCTGCAAAAAAATGAATTACAGGTTGCAGTCGCAGTCATCTATAATTCAAAAAAAATAACAACATTTAACCAGGCAGAAACAAAAATCAAATTAGCTTTAACGGAGATAATAAAATTAACATCCAATATTACACCCGTATAAACGTTAATTTAACCGTAACTCAATCAAATATTCATTTGAATCTTGCAGGAAAAATAACAGGATGGATTTTAATATTACCGGTGCGGCTCTATCAGATTATTATTTCACCGATATTACCAAATTCCTGCCGTTACACACCCACCTGCAGCCAGTACATGATCGAATCCATAAAAAAACATGGTCCGGTGAAAGGACTTTGGCTGGGTATAAAAAGAATTGCGCGCTGTCATCCCTGGGGCGGTCACGGACACGATCCTGTTCCATGAAAATAATTTTTTATCTGTGCGCATCAATAACAATATAATCATTCTATAAAGTCAGTTTATGAAGAAATCATTCAGACAATTAATTCAATCAGCGCGTGGTAAATTTATTATTTCTGCCATAGCTGTTTCTTCCATATTTGTATTTACCTCTGCTGTTACTAATGCAGATTTATTTGAAGTAGCAAAGAACATTGACATATTTACATCGGTGTATAAAGAATTAAATACGTATTACGTAGATGATATTGATCCCAATAAATTAATGCGCACCGGTGTGGACGCAATGCTGGAAAGCCTGGATCCTTACACCAATTATATTTCCGAAGCTGAAATGGAGGGATATAAATTTCAGATAACGGGAAATTATGGCGGCATTGGCGCGAGTATCCGTCCTGTAGCGGGAAAAAATACGGTAATTGAGTGTTTTGAAGGATTTGCCGCAGAAAAAGCCGGGCTTATTCCGGGTGATATATTACTGGAAATAGACGGAAAAGATCTGAACACAGTAAAAGATGATGAGATAAGTAACTTATTACGCGGAGCACCCGGCACAAAAGTAAATCTGAAAGTATTCAGACCTTTTGATGAAAAAACATTTGATATAGCAATTACACGGGAAGATATTGATATTGCCAATGTTCCGTATTTTGGGTTTATTGAAGATGGCATCGGCTATATTATTCTTACACAATTTACTGAAAATGCCGGTCAGAATGTGGGCAATGCTGTCGCAGAACTGCAAAAGAAAGATCCTGCATTAAAAGGAATTATTCTTGACCTGCGCGGTAATCCGGGAGGACTCCTCCGTGAAGCGGTAAACGTATGCAATGTATTTATTGATAAGGGAGTAGAGGTATGCAGTACATTGGGTAAAGTGAAGGAATGGGACAATACATTCAACACTTTAAATTCTCCGGTAAATAATAAAGTGGCGCTCGTGGTATTGACAAATTCCTCATCGGCATCGGCTTCTGAAATTGTTGCCGGAACCATACAGGATTATGACAGGGGTCTGATTGTCGGCGCAAAAAGTTTTGGCAAGGGCCTCGTACAAACAACGCGTGATATTTCCTTTAATACAAAACTGAAGCTCACCACTGCAAAATATTATATACCGAGCGGGCGCTGTATACAGGCTCTGGATTATTCGCACCGCAACCCTGACGGAAGCGTGGGAAAAGTGCCTGATTCACTGAAAACCGCATTTAAAACGAAAAGCGGTCGTATCGTATATGACGGGGGTGGTATTGATCCGGACGTACAAGTGGAACAGCCTGCATATAAGGATATCACCATCAGTCTCATCCAGAAAAATCTGATATTTAATTATGCTACGAAATACAGGTTTGAACATCCGACAATTGCTGATCCAAAGGCATTTTCACTCACAGATAAAGAGTATGATGATTTTACGAAATGGCTTTCTGACAAGGAATATGATTATACGACCGCGACAGAAGACGATTTGCAATACCTGATTGAAAGCGCTAAAGCCGATGCATATTATGACGGGTTGAAAGCAGATATTGAAGACCTGCAATCGAAGATCGGACATGATAAACAAAAGGACCTTTACAAATACAAAGACGAGATCCGTTTTGAATTGAATGCGGAGATCGCTTCCCGGTACCATAATGAACACGGAAGGATAGAGACCTCCTTCAGCAGCGATCCTGATATTGTAAAAGCAGTTTCATTGCTGAAAGACAACGCGCAGTATCAATTATTGCTGCAGCCGCAAAAATAACCGTACCAACCGGTCAGCATATTCTACATATGCGCGTAAAATCACGCTGTGGCGGAACTATTAATCTGAACCGCTGTTGTAATTTTGCATGATGCATTTCAGAACTTTATACACAGCCATATTATGCCTGCTGTTCTACACAGCCGGTGCACAGGTATCCACTTTAGAACAATTAAAATCACATGTATCCTACCTTTCGGATGACAAGCTGGAAGGCAGGGCTACCGGAAGTGCGGGAGAAAAACTCGCGAGTGATTATATCTCCAATAAATTTTATACTATCGGATTGTCTCCTGCCGGAGATAACGGAAATTATCTGGAATCCTTTGACGCTTTTGGCGGAAAGGAACCCGGTGACTCCAATTTCCTGATCCTGGATAAACGCATTGAAGGAACAGCATCCGCATATCCGCATCCTATGTCGGCAAACGGAATTGTAAGCGCAAAACTTGTCAATGTGAATTACGGAATAACGGCAACGTCATTACAATATGACGATTATGCCGGGATCGATGCAACGAAAAAAATCGCGTTGATCAAATTATCTGTTCCGGATGCGGGAGCGCCACAATCACAATTTACTGATTTCAGCGATGAGCGCACAAAAATCAAAAATGCTTTTGACCATGGTGCAATTGGTGTAATCTTTTATAATACAGATACTCTCTATTCTATACCCTCCGGAGAATATAAAAGAAATATAACTGCAGAAAACATTCCTGTATATTTTGTAGATACAACGCTTGCAAATACATTACGCACCTACACGAAAAAAATTACATTATCGGTCGAGCTGAATCCGGTGATCAGGACCGGGCATAATATTTTAGGATTTATTGATAATGGCGCTGCGGAAACAGTAGTGATTGGAGCGCATTATGATCATCTGGGTCATGGAGAAATTGAAGGTTCACTGTATCGCGGTAAACCCGCTATTCATAATGGCGCAGATGACAATGCAAGCGGCGTAGGTCTAATCATTGAACTTGCGAGGAAATTAAAATCCTCTACACTGAAAAATAATAATTATTTGTTTATTGCTTTCAGCGGTGAAGAAATGGGATTATTTGGCAGCAAAGCATTTATGAATTCGGAACTCGCAAAGCAATATAAAATTAATTATATGCTCAATTATGATATGGTAGGCCGCCTCGATACATCCAATATTGTGATTGTCAATGGTACGGGTACATCTTCTAACTGGAGCGTATTAAATAATTTAAAGGTTGGCGGTATTCAACTGAAAACAACGGAATCGGGAATCGGACCAAGCGATCAGACATCCTTTTATCTGAAGGATATTCCGGTGTTGCATTTTTTCACCGGTTCGCATGCCGATTATCATAAACCGACAGATGATTTTTATAAGATCAATTTCCAGGGGATTGAAACAATATTAAATTATTCATACGCATTAATAGATTCACTGAATGATGATGGTGCGCTGAATTTCAGCAAAACGAAAGACGAGAATAATGAGAAGACACCTAAATTCACGGTTTCACTGGGTGTGGTTCCGGATTATGCATTTTCAGGAAAAGGAATGCGCATTGATGGCGTAAGTGATGGTAAACCTGCACAAAAAGCCGGATTACAGGCCGGAGATATTTTATTGAAACTGGGAGATCATGAGATTCTGGATATGATGAGTTATATGCAGGCTCTCTCGAAATTTCAGAAGGGAAATTCCACAACCGTCACACTCATCCGTGATAATTCGGAAATGCAGTTACCTGTACAATTCTGATTGGCACTGATCTTACATATTGAAACATCGGCGTCGCTCTGCAGTGTATGTATCGCCGATGCCGGTGTATATGTTGCCGGGGCGGAAGGAAATGCTGTAAATGATCATGTTTCGCAGCTCACAATATTGATCGCCAAAGTGCTGGAGAAAGCCGGGCTCACGATCAGCATGACAGATGCCATTGCTGTAAGTGCCGGACCGGGTTCATATACTGGTCTTCGTATTGGTGTTTCAACAGCGAAAGGAATTTGTCATGCAGCAGGAAAACCTCTGATTGCTGTCGGCACATTGCAGAGTATGATCGCCGGTGCTGCTAATCAATATCCAAATACTGATGCGTTATTCTGTCCCATGATCGATGCCCGGCGTATGGAAGTATACCTGATGACAGGCGACCGCAACGGCAAAGTGTTGTTACCTCCGCAACCCATGATATTTGACCACAACAATATGAAAGACTTGCTGGATCAGAATGAGATCATTTTTTTTGGCAGCGGACTCGAAAAATGTAAACCCCTGCTTGTACATCCGCATGCTTTATTCCTGGATGATTTTGTTCTGCGCGCTGATGATATGGTATCAATAGCTTACCGGATGTATGTAAACAAACAGTTTGCGGACCTTGCCTATTTTGAGCCGGAATACCTTAAACCTGTCCATACATTTAAAAATTAACAGTACGCCTTGTTAATCCTGTATGTTTTATTTATTTTTGGTATTAGTACGCCGCGTGGGTAAAGTGCACATGAAAATTCAACCTTATGCCCGCATTACATTCTATTAAGCTTTCCAACTCCGAAAACAAGGAGGAGATCCGGCTCGATTACCAGAGTTTAAGAAGGTCTGTGCTACTGATACGTTCGGTTGACCATAAAATGCGTCAGCATATCATCCGCCTGCTCTATGAATTTCCAAAACTTACTGTTACGGAGATCTATTTAAAATTGCGGTTAGAACAATCTATCGCCAGCCAGCATCTTGCAATACTCAGGCGGAGTGGAATCGTGGAAACAAAACGCACAGGAAAATTTATCTATTATTCACTAAACCAGGAGCGACTGGAGGCAATTTCAGCTCTTATAAAAGAATTAGCCGACTAACCCATGGCAAAAATACAGGTAATAGCATTTGATAACGTAGCCAGTAACGAACTGCATACCGCTTCGTTATTATTACGTGCCATTACACATCCGTTGCGGCTAAAAATGATCGCCTTTATTGATAAGAATAAAGTTGTGCATGTAAATAAGATCTATACCTCGTTATCGCTTGATCAGAGCATTGCTTCGCAACAACTGAATATTTTACGCGCAGCGCAGCTCGTAAAAACAAAAAGAGAAGGAAAATTTATTTATTACTCCGTCAACTACGATAAGATCAAAAAAATAAATGCACTGATCGAAAAATATAGGTCCCGTTAAAATTATAATCCGGCTTTTGCCGAAATATCCAGCATCCGCTGAATAGATAATCTCGCTTTTGAAATCACAGGTTCCGGAATATTAATCTCCGGTAATTCATATTTTAATCCGTTATAAATTTTTTCGAGTGTATTCCTTTTCATATGCGGGCAATCATTACACGCACATAAGTTATCCGGCGGGGCGGGAATAAATGTTTTTCCCGGAGCATGCTTTTCCATCTGGTGCAGAATTCCTGTTTCTGTAGCCACGATATATTTCTTTCCCGAATCAGATTCGGTAAATTTAAGTAACCCTGTTGTTGAACCGATAAAATCGGCAATTGCCAGAACAGGCTCCTCACATTCGGGATGGGCAATGACTTTTGCATCAGGATGCAGATGTTTTAATTTAATGATCTTTTCGAGTGAAAAAATTTCATGAACCATACAGCTCCCGTTCCAGAGAACCATCTTTCTTCCGGTTTTTTTCTCAATATAACGGCCAAGGTTTTTATCCGGTGCAAAAATTATGGGTTGATCCGCAGGAACACTCTCCACAATTTTCACAGCATTGCTGCTTGTACAGATTATATCACTGAGAGCCTTTATTTCGGCCGTACAGTTGATATAAGATATCACGACATGGTTGGGGTGGTTTTTTATGAAGCGTTCAAATAAAACGGGCGGACAGCTATCTGCGAGGGAACACCCTGCTTTGGCATCAGGCATCAATACTTTTTTTCCCGGATTAAGGATCTTGGCTGTCTCGGCCATAAAATGCACGCCGGCGAACATAATAATATCGGCACTCGTTTTTACTGCATTCTGCGCAAGTCCGAGACTGTCGCCAATATAATCTGCAATGTCCTGGATATCGGGCTCCTGGTAATAATGCGCAAGGATGACGGCATTTTTTTGTTTTTTCAATTTACGGATCTCCTCAAACAGATCGAGTGAAGGATCAATGGCTGCATCAATAAAACCGGTCCTTTCGAGTAAGCCGTTATCCACATCAAAAGTCTCCCTTATCATTATGATTATATTTTATATATAAATTAAACATCATCATCATGTATGTGTATTGGTGGATACTATTTTAATAACAATTTAGGATAAATGGTTTTCCATGCTTTATAAACGCTAAATCCTGTTTTACCCACATACTTATTTAAGTAAAAACAGTGTCTGGCGGATATATACACATCCTGTTAGTACAAAATTAACAGGATAACTTTCTCTCAACCCACAAATAATGAACGTACGTACTTTGTTTGTACAATGCTATCTCTCCACAATTTTCCTTCTCACCTGATTATCTATAAATATTACAGACATTTTATCCATATCCATTCACCGCGTACCAACAGCGTACAAACAATCATGATCTGTAAAATGACATATCATTCAAATATTCCCATACCTTTTCCGGTACGAGGTAGCGCACTGATTTACCCTCTTTGATGCATTTTCGTATATAGGTAGATGATATTTCCAGCAAAGGGAGATCGAATAATTGTATATCTCCCTGTAATTCAGGAGGAACGATAACATGTTCTTCCCGTTTATATACATACACACTATAATTTTCCAGGATCTGCATATAATTCTTCCATTTATTAAAGGAAGGAAGATTATCGGACCCCACAATCAGCACAAATCTGTGCCCGGGATATTTTTCTTTTAGGTAGGCAAGCGTGTTGATCGTGTAACTGGGTTGTGGAAGATGGAATTCGATATTGGAGGCCTGGAGTTTATAATTATCCTCAATGGCAAGATTCACCATATATAATCTATGCTTTTCATCGAGCAGTGAAGTTTTTTCTTTAAAAGGATTCTGCGGGGATACAATGAACCAAACCTGATCAAGGTCGGTGTTTTCAGCAAAATAATTGGCAATAATAAGATGACCCGTGTGTATGGGATTAAAAGAACCGAAGAAGAGACCGATGGTCATGTGCTATATTTTTTTGGGTGGCAATGGTATGAACGGACTTGTTTGTCTCTTATACGCCGCATATTTGTCATTGCTGTTATACCGCTTCTCCAGCAAAGTAACGCCACTTATTTTTAATAATAAAAAGGTGATCAGCAGGGGAGATAAAATGGAAATATACCAATATCCGGTTCCAAGCGAAAGTAAAAAGAATCCCCACCAGACGCAGGTTTCCCCAAAATAATTGGGATGGCGGGAGAACTTCCATAATCCGGAATCCAGGATCTCCTCTTTTTTTTTCCGGCGCTTTTTGAATTGCAGGAGTTGGTAATCGGAAACGGATTCAAATATCCATCCCAGAAGCCAGATGCCAATACCAGCTATATTGACTAACGTGAGATCCGGATTGTTTTCCGATAAAATGCCGAGTCCGGAAAGGGAGATCACCAGCATCAAACCACCCTGCAGCATGAATACCTTAAAAAAGCTCACCCACCAGGTGTTTTCCCTCCAGTTATTTCGAAAGGCAACATAGCGGGGGTCCTCACCCTTTCCCGCATTCCGGTAAAAAATATGGACCGCAAGCCTGATCCCCCATACAGCCAGCAGCAGGATGAACAGGATCTGGCGGCTGTCTCTCATTTCCAGCCTGTAAAACCAATGCAATGCCACAGCCAGAAAGCCCAGTCCCCAGAATCCATCCACTATACTCATATCCTTTCTCAAAACACTCAGAACCCAGACGAAAGTCATAAATGCTATAATAATGAGGGCAGAAATCAGCACCATTTGCGGCATACAGGCGGAAAATTGAGCGTAAATAAGAGATTTTTTCAAAGATAGGAACAAAATGAGCCGGCTATTGTTTAGATAATTGTATGTATAGACATATATTAAAACAAAAGCTATGATAAAAACAACAATGTTTACCATTTTAAGCGTGATCGTGCTGGGATTTACCGCATGTAAGGACGCTCCGAAGAGTACTATTGCCATAACGGGCGAAGCAAAAGAAGTTAGTATGGCGGAAGGTGCCGTTACCCTGCCGGTGAGCACATCAGCAAGCAAGCTGGAGTGGATCGGGACAAAATTATCGACCTACCATAGCGGCACGGTGTCAATAAAAGCAGGTGAGTTGCAATTAAAGGACGGCTCGCTGGCCGGCGGAAAATTTACCATTGATATGCCGACGCTCGTGACGGGTAGTATGGATGATGCTTCGAACAGAAAGCTGACGGGACATTTACAATCTCCTGATTTTTTTGATGTTGCCAAATATCCGGAGGCGCTGTTTGAGATAACAGATATTCAACCTTTTAAGGGAACAGTTGCGGCCGATGCCGGCACCATGCCCGAAATCAATGCGTATACGGTGAGCGATCCGAATGTGATGATATCAGGCAATCTGAAAATAAAAGATATTACAAAAAATATTGTTTTTCCGGCGAAGGTAAGTGTGAACAATTCGGGAGCGGAAGCTGTTGCTAAATTCAATATTGACAGAAAACAATGGAACCTGGTTTATCCCGGCATGCCGGATGACCTGATCCAGGATCTTATCTGGTTTGGAATTTCAATTAAAGCAGATGCGCCGGTTGAAACGGCTTTAAAATAACAGAGTAGTGGTTGTTTTTCATAATGCCGGGGAGTTAAAATCTTTCCGGCATTTTTTATTTATACAGAAAATATCATCCGCAGAAAAAATCCTGATTATTTTTTTACTTCTGTAATGTAAGCTGCACAAATCCATCCACCAGTTTAATATCCTGCCGCAAAACCATTTCATGGGATGTGAGTGATTTAACGATATATTTTTCAACGCCGTTGATCGTGTCATACTGGTAATACATTGAAATTTCTTTTGTGTCGGGATCCAGCTCCCAATGCCCTTTTGCGCCCTGTGTAAAATAATCGGAATGCATTTCCATGCTCATATCCGGATTTAATGTATAAACGGAAGAAAGAAATTCTTTTTCCCCGGCTTCAGCATATTCCGGAGGCATATCGGGCACTTTGCTTTCAAATTGTGCAGCCTTCCATTTTCCTGCCACGGTTGTATTACTGATCTCCAGCGGAGCGTTTTTACAGGTAAAAACAAAAACGAAAAAAACAGGAATAAAAATTATTCTTTTTATCATGTGTTAATTTTTAATGAATTTCTGACCAGGAAAAAAGGCATTATTTTTCATCAGGCGAATAAAATAGATACCGGCGGGTAGATCCTCTGCGGAAACAGACAAAGTATTATTTCCTGCCGAACACATTTCTGTTTTTTGCATTATTGTTCTTCCGGCCGCATCGGAAATAATTAACTGCAATGCACCCGGTTCATCTGCTGTAAAGGATAATGCGATTGCATCTTCCACCGGGTTTTGAAGAATAGAAACGCCTGTATGCATCATGGTATTTTCTGCAACACCATTCAGAATATCCCCATCCTTATATATAACCTGTGTAACTGTTTCGACGCCCAGAAAACTATTGGTATTAATTTGTAAAACAGGAATTCCGTTTTCCTTTGCCATCCATCTGTATTCCACACTAATATAATTTACCGGAATGGTAAACACATCGTATACGAACGTATCAATAAGGGAAATTTCAGAACGCATGCGCAGTACGTCAAAGCTGCCTGCGGGTGTTTGAACAGTCCCCCAACCGTCGACAGTATTGATGCGGCTGCGCGATTCTATCCACGAGCCGAATCCGGGTACTTCGATCGCAAATCCGGTTTCTGAAAAGCTTGAATTGCCAAACGAAGCCGGCAATTCCATTATCGTTTCCGGTTCGTCATATGCAATGGGCAACGGGATTCCGGCAATTTTTCCTGCAAATCCGGTTTGCGCAAAAACATCTGCACTCCGGTCATAGAAATTAAATACATCCTCTATTGTAATAAAATCATTTACGATATCAGCACCCGTCTTTTGTGCCATGTCCGAAGCAAGCCATAAAAAGAAATAAAAGGGGTCTGTATCTTCTACAGCAACAAATGCAGCGGTATCGGTTGTGGTTGCAACGAGTCCGCTGAAATCCCAGTTGTAATCAGCACCCGTTTCGGTACCGTCAAACAGAATAAGCGGGTTTGCATTTGCAGTAAGATACG
>CAYTFT010000037.1:0-12266 GCA_964437155.1 uncultured Chitinophagales bacterium
TCTCAGGAATAAATAAAATTACGTAATAATATTCACACTTCTAATTCTTGATCCAGACAGACCGGCACACATCGGTATTTACTGTATCCTGAATGGAATAATTCCAGTTGAGCTGCTGTGCATCACTGCTCATGGTACCGAAACCGTAAAAATAAACGCCCGCTTTTGTTGTATCCAGTGTGATGGTCTGATTATATTGACCCGAGAGTGGTAATGTAAACGATGCAGATAAACCATAATCGCTGATATTGCCAACCGTAACGGCATTATCGGTGCAGTCACAATCCTGAATAAGTCCTGTATAAAAATAATTTCCTGATGTGCACGTATCAAATGCACTATAGGAAATATCATAATAATCTGTTTTATGGAGAATGATATCAACCGGCCTTTCCGACTCCGTTAAATTACCCGCAGCATCTGTAACGCTGTATTGTACCGTGTAAGTGCCGTAGTGCCAGATATCGATATTATTTTCTGTTATGATCTCGCCGGTAAGGTCACATGTATGGTCATCATGTGCGTATGCACCCGGATCTGAAAATTCAACACCTAAAAAATGTGGCGCATTGTGATCGCGGTTTTGGGTAATAACCGGGGCTGTCAGATCTTCCTTATTACAGGAGGCAATACCCGCCCAGGCCAGCAATACAATAATGATCCTCCGTGTTCTCATTGCTTACAAAAATAATCAGTGTTGACGGAGAATAAAAAAACCCCGGTATGCTGGCATACCGGGGCGTAATATCTGAATAATCCATTTAAAGTTTCTCAAAAGTAGCCTGACAGGGAACTATGTCTGCTCCTTCCTGTGCCGAATAGTCCAGGTCGAATTCAACCGCACTTACGGTACCGGTAGTAACAGTTCCGTCGGCATCAAAGTAGATTGCACTGCCCGGGAGTAAATAATGGTCAACCACCAGTTCATCATTCAGGTCGCCCTGAAAATACACCGGAACAATTACGGTTGCGCCATAGGCTCCAAAGTTTTCAAACAACAATTCATCTGCATCCCCTCCGGAGGAAACGGTTACTGTATAGTCATTGATCTCATACGGAACATCTACTTCACCGAAAATGCCATTGCCGTCCATATCACAAACCTCGTGTACCTGATAGGTTCCCATATAAGCATCTTTGGACATCACCACCCTGACGGTGCGGATTTTAGTACCCACGTTTCCGGCTTTATCCGAAACAGTATAGGATACTTCATATTCGCCGATTTCATCTGTGTTTACTTCTGAATCATCAAAGGTTACGTCTGCAGTAATATCACCGTCTTCGTCGTCGGTTGCAGTATAACCGGGATCTTCCCACGTGCCGCCGAGCTCAATAATCATCGGATCATCGCCTTCCAGAACAATAGTTGGTGTTGAAAGGTCATCACCCGCACAACCGCTTAGGAATAGTCCACCTGCTGCAATCACAGCCAGGCTCAGGATCGAAATTTTAGTTTTCATACATTGTCTTTTTTAAAAAGTTACGCGATAGTAAGGTATAGTATTTATTAATTTGTAGCTTTGTAGTCAAATTCCATTCCAAAGATCAAAAACAAACAATATGAAAATCAAAATCCTTTTATTCGTTTTAGGCGCAGGCCTTGTTCTTGCAAGCTGTTCAGACAAAGAAGCAGAAGCAAAAATCAAACAAATGGAAACTGATATGCATAAGGCCGACAGCACCTGTACGGCTGATAAGCAGATGATGCAGCACACCATTGATTCGCTCACCATGGCTGCAACTATGCATATGAATTCCATGAGTAATAATGCACCTGCTCCTGCAAAAGCAGAAACACCGAAAGAAAAACTGAACGTTAAAACAAAAGAAGGCGCCACTAAAACCGGTGCGATCGATATCCACAAAAAAGGTGGAGCTACCGGTGGAAATTAATCACGGGTAATTAAATCTATTGAACCCTTCCCCAACAGGAAGGGTTTTTTTATTGGTTGAATAATTGTTCTGCGATCTGCGGGAAATATACATTGTCCCATTTTTCGGCGATGTTATCCATTTGAATGATGCGGCTCAGCACTTCATCCTGCCGCTTATATTCTTTCAGGGCCTCCGCATAGGGAAGGTTGGTGAAAGATACCATTGAATAAACAGGAATAAATTTTTCCGGATATACAGCACTCACTTTTGCGGCGATTTTTTTCTTGAATTGAAAATCAGGATCAGCAACCAGATCGCGCATTTCTACAAAATTGAGTTTTGCAAGGTCGGCAATAGCATCACTGTTAGGTTTACGCGCCTGCTGCCAAGCAGGAAGAATCGCCGACCAGTCGTGCTCACACATATCAATAAGTTCATTCAGAATAGTGCAATCTTCAAATCCACAATTCATTCCCTGTCCGTAAAACGGGATAATTGCATGCGCCGCATCACCAATAAGAACAGAATTACCATTTACCCACGGGAAACATTTTACAATCATTAACAGACCCGTGGGGTTGGAAAAAAATTCTTTGTGAAGGTTTGGCATCAGCGGCACAACATCCGGAAAATATGTTGTGAAAAAATTATCCAGATCTTTTTCAGTGCGTATTGAATCAAAAGATAATGTACCTTTTAAATGAAAAAACAGTGTGCATGTAAAACTTCCGTCGAGGTTTGGCAATGCGATGAGCATAAAACTTTTGCGCGGCCAGATATGTAATGCATTTTTTTCGATCTGCCATTTTTCAGCTACGCCTGCGGGAATAGTAAGTTCTTTATATCCGTGTTCTTCATATTGCTGCGCATAATTAAAAAGATCGGTTTTCATCATTGTGTAGCGCATCAGGCTGAATGCTCCGTCGGCGCCGAATAAAAGATCAGATTTTAGTTCATAATTCCGTTTCTGCGGAATATCCTCCATTATCGCGCAGGTGCCCGCCAGGTCTGTTTCGACAATGCGTTGTTCAAATGTAAATCGTATCCCTTCGCGTTCTGCAGCATTAATCAAAGCAATATTGAGATCGCCGCGGGAAACAGAATTAATTGCTTCACCGGGTTTACCATACGGCTGGAAATTAAGATTCCCCTTAACATCGTGGATCATTCTTCCGGGCATCGGAATCGCCATTTTTCTGATCTCCTCTTCGAGTCCGACACCGGCAAGTCCCTTCCAGCCGCGCTCGCTGATTGCAAGGTTTATAGACCTGCCGCCGGCAGCACCGGTAAGCCGCATATCCGGACGACGCTCATACACTTCAACGTTATACCCTTTTCTTTTGAGATAAATGGCCAGCAAACTACCAACGAGTCCTGCGCCCATCACCGCGATGTTTTTTACATGCATAAAATCGTATTTAATTTATGTTCAACAAAGTTATACCTAAAACACCTTGTTCAAAGATGATTTTTATTTGTCCGGCGCGGATTTTACCTATCTCAAAAAATTGTAAATTGCAACCAAATCATAATTATGAAAAAAAATCGCAATTACCTCTTGCCGGTTTTTTTCATTTGCCTTGTTGCCGCTTCCTGTTCAAAGGGAGGCAGTAAAGAAGCTGCAGCAGATGAAAATGCCGCACCCGCCGCCATGACCAGCGAACAAATGGTTGAGCGTGGAAAGTATCTTGTTTCAACCTCCGGTTGTAACGATTGTCATACACCGAAAAAAATGACCGATCAGGGCCCGGTTCCGGATATGGACAGGATGCTTTCGGGCCATCCTGCGGGCGAAATGCTTGCCCCGTATGATAAATCGATGATCGGCCCATGGGTGTTTTTCAGCTCCGGGCTTACCGCCGCCGTTGGCCCGTGGGGAACATCCTTTTCGGCAAACCTCACACCGTCGGAAAGCGGAATCGGCAACTGGACCGAAGAGCAATTTATGAATGCGATTCAAAAAGGCTGGTTCATGGGTATGGAGAATATGCGGCCTATAATGCCGCCGATGCCATGGCAGGAAATTAAAAACATGACAGACGAGGATCTGAAAAGTATTTTCGCGTATCTGAAAACGATAAAGCCGGTAGATAATGTGGTCCCGGCATATATACCGCCGGCACCGCCGAAGTAATTATTAAACACAGAAAAAAGTGGTGGAGATCCCGCCACTTTTTTTATGCATTAAATATTTCCGCGAAACGGAAAACATCTTCAAACGAATTATATAAAGGAACCGGTGCAATGCGAATTACATTTGGCTCCCGCCAGTCGGCGATCACACCTGCATTCGTTAACCTGTTAAATACTTCTTTTCCGTTATCACCCATCAGGATAGATAATTGACAACCACGTTCACTTTTTTCTGCGGGCGTTATGATGGTATAATCCTTCTGTTCTTTTTCTTTTAATAAAAATTCAAGATATCCGGTGAGTAAAATACTTTTGTCGCGCAATTTCAACATGCCTGCTTTTTCAAATATTTCAAGACTCGCACGATGCACTGCCATCGGAAGGATCTGTGCGTTGCTCATTTGCCATCCGGCTGCACCCGCTTGCGGATGGAATCCCTTTTTCATTTGAAATCTTGTTTTTTCTTCATTCCCCCACCAGCCGCTTAATCGCGGAAGTTGCGCATTATGGCAATGGCGCTCGTGCACGAATACTCCACTCGTGCCGCCGGGGCCGCTGTTCAGATATTTGTAACTGCACCAGGTAGCAAAATCAACATTCCAGTCGTGCAGTTGCAGCGTGACATTTCCGGCTGCATGCGCGAGGTCAAATCCGACCATGATCTCAGCAGAACATTTTTTCGCATGTGCGGTAATTCCTTCCATATCAAATAATTGTCCGGTGTAATAATTCACACCGCCGATCATAATTAATGCAAGGTCATTTTTCTTTTTTTCAATTGCATCCAGTATATCTTCCTTACGCAAAGTATACTCTCCTGTGCGCGGCATCAATTCAATTATTGCTTCGGCAGGATCATATCCATGCAACCGCACCTGATTTTCAACCGCATACTGGTCGGAAGGAAATGCCATATATTCCATCATCACTTTATATCTGGTTTTTACCGGGCGGTAAAAACTGATCATCAGTAAATTCAGATTTACGGTGAGCGAATTCATCACTACAACTTCCAGAGGCATTGCACCCGCAATTGCGGCGGTTTGACTTTCCAGAAAATGATGATAATAAAACCAGGGATTTTTTCCATGCATATGTCCTTCAACTCCCATTTCGGACCAATCCTTCAATTCCTGTTCTACATATTCTCTTACTTTTTTCGGTTGCAGGCCCAGGGAGTTGCCGGTAAAATAAATTGCATCTCTGCCATTGAATTGCGGAATGTGAAAAAGCTCTCTGTACTCTTTTAGCATATCCATCCGGTCCATCGAAGCCGCAAACGCCCTGTCATTGATATATTGCATAATCACTGCTTTTAGCAGACAGCAAAGGTAAAATCTTCGCCAGGGATATTTTATCCTCTCCGCTAATTTTTTATATTTTTGAGGATTGTTTAACCTTAAAAATTATTTATCATTATGCAAAACCCTGACGTCTCGAACGAGCTGTTTCAGCTTGCCTCCGAACTGGTCAATTACACATCTCAGCACATTTTTCTGACCGGAAAGGCAGGAACGGGAAAAACCACATTTCTGAAATACATCCGGGAAACCGCTTATAAGAACATCGCGGTGGTAGCGCCAACCGGAGTTGCGGCAATCAATGCAGGAGGTGTTACCATGCATTCATTTTTTAATCTGCCCTTTGAACCCTTTCTGCCGGTAAAACAATTCGGGGCGGGACAATACTCTGCGGTCAGTAAGACCAATATTTTCAGTAAGGTGCAATTAAGTAATGTAAAGCGGGAAGTAATGGAAGAACTTGAATTGCTGGTGATTGATGAAGTGAGTATGCTGCGCAGTGATAAACTCGATGCGATAGATACGATCCTGCGCGGCGTCAGGAGGAACAATACTCCCTTTGGCGGCGTACAGGTTCTCTTTATCGGCGATATGTATCAGCTTCCGCCAGTCACTACAGAAGAGGAATGGAATATCCTGAAACCGCATTATGCAAGTCCCTTTTTTTTCGATGCAAAAGTGATGGAAGAGATCGAATTGAATTACATCGAATTAAAAATTATTTACCGGCAAAAGGAAGCACAGTTCATCAACCTGCTAAATAATATCCGGAACAATTCTGCTACCGAGGAGGATCTTATGTTATTGCACCGGAGATACGACCCTGATTTCAGTGAAGTATATGATCAGCATGCTATTACAATTACCACACATAACTACAAGGCGGATTCGATTAATAACCGCGAACTGAAAAAATTAAAGGGACCGGAAATAGTATTTAAAGGAATTATTGAAGGTGAGTTTTCAGATAAATCATTACCGACAGAATTAAATCTCGTTATTAAACCCGGTGCGCAGATCATGTTTATTAAAAATGATTCCGGCGAAGAAAGGGAATATTACAATGGTAAATTAGCTGTTGTGAAAGATATCATTGGTGAAGAAATAACTGTCACCATGCAGGAAGAAGGAACCGAATTCAAACTAAAGAGAGAAACCTGGGAAAATGTACGCTATTCTGTTTCGAAAGAAACAGGCAGGATTGAAGAAGAAGTGCTGGGCACCTTCCGGCAATTTCCTGTGCGGCTTGCATGGGCAATCACGATCCATAAAAGTCAGGGACTTACCTTTGAAAATATTATCATAGATGCCGGACAATCCTTTGCGGCAGGACAGGTTTATGTTGCGCTGAGTCGGTGTACGACGCTGGAGGGAATGACACTTCTTTCAAAGATCAACCCGCAATCGATTGCAACTGACCAGCGCATTGTGGACTTCAGTAAAAAAGAAAATGACAGGGCAACACTGGAAGAAGTTCTGGCAAAAGAAAAACGCATTTTTCTATCCTCCCGGATACTGAAAGCATTTCAATTCCAGAAAGTAACAGCTACCCTGGAAAATTATGCGGAATTTATTCAGGAAAAAAATATTCCGGAAAAAGATGCCGTGGTGAACATGGTGAACAATGCAATACATGCAGCAAAAGAGAATCAGGTTGTAGCAGAGAAATTCACCGATCAACTGAGAAAAATACTGGGTGAAGAGGTAACAGATATTGCCGTTCTGAAAGAACGCGTTTCAAAAGCTATAGTATGGTTTGCAGAAAATTCTTCCGGAAAAATACTCATTCCGCTCCGCACACATATTGATTCCTTAAAAAATGCGAGCCGTGTGCGGCAATACCTCAAATACGCAAGAGAGGTATATGCTTTCTGTGAAAATCATCTGAAAAATATGCTTGAACTGCAGTATGATTCAGTTCGCTTTATGCATGACCATGCGCTCATCGAAAAATATTTACCTGCTGCGATTGTTATACATAAAGGAAGAAAACCAAAAGAACCGAAAGCACCCAAGGGTGAATCACAACGGCTCTCCCTGCAATTATTTAAAGAAGGAAAAACAATTGAACAAATTGCAAAGGAGCGTAATCTGGTTCCCGGAACAATAGAATCGCATCTGGGTTCCTTTATTAAAACAGGAGAGGTAGATATTCTTGAAATGATGACTGCGAGTAAATATAACGCGATACTGGATGTAGCCGGTACAATGGAAAATCCGGATATTTCGACACTGCGCATTAAATTAGGTGACACATATTCCTACGGACAAATAAAAGCAGCTTTAATGGCCCGGCAAAAGGAATTGGAAGAAAATGCCTTATGAAAAATGTTCTGGTCCGAACCTTCACGACAGAATAATTTCAGCACAATAGACAGATACTTATTTTGTTACTTGAATTTTACGCAATGGCATACACCCTGTAATATTCTTTGCTGTTTTTTTTTCAGATGAAATCATTTTTCCGTCTGTTGAGCCATTCGAGAGCAGTGCCATGTAACAACCTTTCCTTCACCTGCATGTCAAATGGCATGGAGGCTATGAGGGCACCCGGATTATGCTCACCCAACGGGAATGGATAATCACTGCCCAATGCAAGCTGATTGGGACCGAAAAGGTCGACAAGAAATTGCAGCATCATCGGATCGTGTACTAATGTATCCAGATAAAAGCGGCTGAGATAATTTCTTGGGTTTACCGGATTATCGACGGCGACAAGATCGGGGCGCACATTAAATCCATGTTCGATTCTGCCGATGGTTGAAGGGAAACTACCTCCGCCATGCGCAAATGCAACCTGCAGATCAGGTAATTTTTCAAATACACCGCCGAAGATCATGGAACACATCGCGAGTGAAGTTTCTGCCGGCATTCCCACCAGCCAGGGCAGCCAGTATTTTTGCATTTTATCTTTTCCCATCATATCCCATGGGTGCACAAACAGGGAAGCATTCAACCTTGCAGCTGCTTCAAAAAACGGAAATAATTCGCTGGCATTTAAATTCCAGTCATTCACATGGCTGCCGATCTCAATTCCTGCTAATCCGAGTTCATTCACACAACGCTCCATTTCCTGAATGCTCAGTTGCGGATCCTGTAAAGGAACGGTACCGAGTCCGACAAACCGTTTAGGATGGCGGCTCACTACTTCAGCAATAAAATCATTTTGAAACCTGCTTGTTTCCAGTGCATGCTGCGGATTTTTTTCCCAGTAATGGAACATCACGGGTATCACACTTAAAACCTGCACATGCACGCCGGTCTCCTCGCAATCCTGTAACCGCACATCGGCATCCCAGCAATTGGATTTCACTTCCCTGAAAAATTTATCGCCCTGCATCATTCTTGCGCATCCCGGACAATAATGATCGAGATGAATGTAGCGGGTGTCAAAGAATTTTTCACTCCACTTTGGAAAATGTTCCGGAATTATATGGGTATGAATATCAATTTTCAGCATAACTGTGATGCATTTTAACTGGCAAATTTTCAATAAAAATACTGATTAATGTCATCTGTCGTAATTAATTTGCGGAATAAATTTGGTAATAGTTAATCAATAATATGTACAGGCGTAAATCATGGCGTGAAAAATTCGGCTCAGGTGATGAAAAACCGCATATCGTAAAATCTGAACGCAATTTTGCAGATGTACCTGCCGGTTCGACAATGCTCATAGCGACGCCCAAGATTGTTGCTGATTATATTCAGCAAATTCCCAAAGGAAAAACAGGATCACTTAAACAAATGCTCAAAGATCTTGCTGCTACTTATCATGCTGATTATATGTGTCCTGTTACCGCAGGTATTTTTTTACGCATTGCGGCTGAGGCAGCCTATGAGGAATATACCGGTGGCAAAGCATTAAATAAAATAACTCCGTTCTGGCGGATGATCGACAATCATTCGCCTGCATTAAAAAAGCTGACCTGCGGAAAAGATTTTGTTCTGGATTTAAGAAAGAAAGAAGGAATTGATGCGGGAAAACACCACTAACCTTACACGATAAAATAACGGATGCAAATGGAACATGTTGCATTTCCTGTGCAATTTACAATATACCGTTGCTATGCATACGCAGAAAATAATCCCATTTAATTGCAGAGGAATCACGAACAGATAAACGCAATAATTGATTTGCAGGAAATTGTTATGGCGCCTGCATTACAGTTCCGCAAACGCTACAGGTGCAGAGGCGGGTATCTGCATAAAATTTTTGCATGATCTGCGGGAGCTGATTGACGATATCCTTTAGCGGAAATGTTTCTTCATGTAATTTATTATTGCAATTCTCGCAGAACCACATACAGGAATCAAATTCCTTTTCTGTCCTGTAGCGTTCAATAACGAGGCCGATCGTATTTGCGGGTCGTCGTGGTGAATGCGGAACATTGGGCGGGAGTAAAAACATTTCTCCTTCCTTAATTATGATCTCGCGTGGTTTGCCTTCTTCCTGGATCACCACCTGAATATCCCCTTCGATCTGATAAAATAATTCCTCGCCGTCTTCAAAATGATAATCCTTTCTTGCATTTGGTCCGCCAACCACCATCACAATAAAATCTTCATTTGCTTTATATACCTGTTGATTTCCTACGGGTGGTTTCAATAAGTGGCGGTTCTCATCGATCCATTTTTTTAAATTAAAAGGTGCTGCAATTGCCATACATTTATCTTTTTAAATTTGTAGGATATTTATTGAGTGAGGTAAAAATAACAAGAATAATGGACATCAATCTTGAACATAAAACCGCCGTTGTATGCGGTGGCACAAGAGGTATCGGATTTGCGTGTGCAGAAGCACTGGCATCGCTCGGAGCGCAGATTGTTCTGGTAGCCCGTAACAAGGAAAATCTGCTGGCAGCGATCAACAAATTACCGGTTGCCTTCTCTCAAAAACATGTTTATGTTGTTGCCGATTTTTCTGATCCCGACAATGTGCGGTCAGCAATACATGCCTTCATTTCGGGATTTCCTTCTCCCATCCATATTCTGGTAAATAATACCGGAGGGCCGGCAGCGGGCCGTATTTCCGAAGCTTCTGAGCTGGCGTTTCTGGAAGCCTTCAATGCACATCTGATCTGCAATCATATTCTTACTATGGCTTTGATCCCGAAAATGAAACAGGCTGGTTACGGAAGGATCATTAATATTATCAGCACCTCGGTAAAGACACCTCTGCCAAATCTTGGCGTATCGAATACCATTCGCGCCGCAGTTGCCAACTGGAGCAAAACGATGGCAAATGAGCTGGGTCAGTTCAACATTACCGTGAATAATGTTTTACCCGGCGCAACAAAAACAGAACGGCTTTCGTCGATCATGCAGAACAATGCATTGAAAAACCGGGTTTCTGTAGAGGAAACCGAACAAAGAATGACAGAAGAGATACCGATGAAAAGATTCGGAGAACCCTTTGAGGTAGCCAATGCCGTTGCATTTCTGGCGTCACCGGCAGCCGGTTATATCAACGGGATAAATCTGCCGGTTGATGGAGGCAGAACTTCCAGTTTGTGATCCCTAACTATTTTCGGAAAACAGCCCGTGGTTTACCGGGCAAACCTGCATTCTTCAGAATTGCGATCAATGATGATGTCCGCCCGGTCCATGCACATGACCATGTTCCAGTTCTTCCGGCGAGGCATCCCGTATATCGAGGATCTCTCCTTTAAAATGAAGATTCACCCCGGCGAGCGGATGGTTAAAGTCGAGCAGCACCTCAGCTTCTCCCACCTCGGCGACACGCGCCCTGATGAGCTGACCGCTCTGGTCGCGCAGGTTAATCACTTTATCCACCTGCAGCAGGTCATCGGCAAGTTTGCCTTCTATCATAAATATGTCTTTCGGCACATATTCAAGCGCCGCTTCATCAAATTCACCATAAGCATTCGCGGCAAGGATACCGAATTCAAACAGGCTCCCGACGATCTTTCCCTCGAGGTTAGACTCAAATTCGGGCAGTAAACCGCCGGCACCATACAGAAATACGAAAGGTTGTCCGGCATTTACAACCTCAATAAGGTCACCCGTTGCGTTGTCCTCACGCAGTTCATAAGTGAGAGAAACTACCTTGTTTTTTGAAATAGACATATTCAGCTAATTAAAGTTTGTTAAGAAGGGCAAAGGTAAGTATAAAAACCAAGCGCAATGCATGATTTTTGCTGTTTCCGGCACGATCTGAAAGACCCTTACGGACCAATGGTAAAGTATCTGCCACTAATTCCAGTTCGCCCTATTGTGCAAAGGCCAATAATCATTAGCTTTGCAATCCTTTTTCATTTATATATCTGTCAAAAATTAACCAACCACATATGCAATTGAATATTTTCAAATCATTATTCCTGATCGCAGGGATCATTTCAGCCTCCTCCCTGTTTGCCCAAAATGGTAAAACCGGCGGTGATGATGCAATTTTGTTTACCGTGAACGGACAGCCGGTGACAAAGGATGAGTTTCTTTATGTATACAAGAAGAACAATCCCGACAAGCAAACCGATTTTTCAAGTGCAAGTTTGCGGGAATATCTCGACCTGTATGTAAATTTTAAATTGAAGGTTACTGAGGCAAGGGCCGAGAAAATTGATACAACAGAAAAGGTACGGGAGGAATTACAGAAATATGGCGATCAGCTGATCAAATCGAATTTTGATAAGGAAGTGCTGGATGCTGCTGCCCTCAAAAACTATAAACGCCTGCAGTCGGAAAGGCTTGTTTACCATATCATGATCACGCCCGATTCAAAAGCCGGCGGTGCAGATACAGCGGCCATTATAGCGAAACTCAACGACGCGCGGGCCCGCATCATGAAAGGAGAAAGTTTTTCGAAGGTAGCTGCTGAAATATCTACCGATAAGAGTAATCCGAATGACCCGGGGCTCGTTGGCTGGGTTACTGCAATGCAGATCCCGGATATGAACTTTGAAAATGCTGTTTATTCCACCGCACCGGGTTCCA
>CAYTFT010000038.1:0-12102 GCA_964437155.1 uncultured Chitinophagales bacterium
GGTCACCGTTTGTCCATTTCATTTTTCCGAGTCCGGAAAATTTATCTCCCTCATGCAATCCGCTGTAAACTCTCCCGTCGCTGAACGTATAAACGCCGTACCCGTTCCGGATATAATTTGCTGACAATGATCCTGTGTATTTATCGCCATTGTTATATACCCAGTCACCGAAACCTGTTGCCTGCTGATCGTTGGCATACGTACACGTTCC
Organism: uncultured Chitinophagales bacterium; assembly: GCA_964437155.1. Classification (GTDB taxonomy): domain Bacteria; phylum Bacteroidota; class Bacteroidia; order Chitinophagales; family BACL12; genus UBA7236. Next base: position 212 of record CAYTFT010000038.1, read on the forward strand.
ATAATTACCATTCGATAAATAAACAATTGCTTCACCGTTGCGTTTATCATCCACCCATTCGCCGGCATAAGCAATACCTCCCGGCCATGTATAAATTCCATACCCATTGCGCAATCCGTTTTTATAATGCCCTTCGTAGCGTTCACCGTTTGTAAATTTTGTAACACCATACCCATTCTGGCAATCACCGCTTGCACAACCACTTGTAACAAGCAATTCGGGATTTGATGTTCCGATGTCCATATAAAAGGCACAATAATTAAACATTGCCCAGTCGTCGTACCGTATCCAGACATAACCATTATCTCCCCATAATTCACTCCATGAATTTATGATCTCAAATGCTCCGCCGTATTTATTATCGTCATATCCCACAATACACATGGCATGCTGCCGATGCATACCGGTATTATCTATCACCGCCTGTCCGGGATCGTCTGCCTCCGCATCTGTTGGCCCCCAGTATGAAGTACCGGCCACCTGCATAAATGATCCCGGAACATATCCGCCATAAATTACCGGATATCCGTCTGCAATTGCCGATTTAATATCCGTGATGTTCGGTTTTTCTTTTGACAGAAGAAAATCACGCACGGCACCTGCACTGTTATCTACCGGCGCTTTCCATGCATTGTATAAATAATATGCTTCGGTTATATGATAACGGCTTGCATCCTCATCCATAGCCGGAGTAATAGCCGTTCCACATCCGATAACCGGTAAATAAAATCTTTTTACGCCGTTATCGATCATAAAAGATAAGATCGTTTCCAGAGAAGTTCCTGCATTACAGTCCTGATCACCATTGGCTTTATTATATACGTAATAAGGACAAAAAGAAAGCGCTGTAATTAAATTCCTGTCGGTGAGTCCCATCTGCATCGCGTATTGGGTTGTATAGGCAGAATACGCTGCGGACCATGCCGCACAGGTTCCATACATGCCCTGGCTCTTTACAAAAGGCGTATATAATTTCATTGAATACGATGCAGGCAGTGTTGCGCCGTAACCGCGGCCCGCAGGTGCTTTTACCTTGAACTGACCTGCGTTGCCCGCATCCTGTTTGAGGCCCATTCCGAGCTGCGCGAAAACAAAAGATGAAATTGTCAGTGACAATGTAAATAACAGGAGTTTAAATTTCATATGCGTGTATTTAATATTTAGTAAGCAATGTATTTAGAACGCGACTCAAAAATAAGTCTTAAATGATTTTTCCAGAAAGTTGTCAATGGATGAAACTATGCAGACAGCCACAACAAAATCCGGGAGAAAAACGATGAAAAGATACGAAAGGTATTTTTTAGAAATCTACTGCATAGCTATAATTTCAACTTCAGGTTTTTAGATCACCGGGTAATGGCTGTATGATGCAATACCGGGGAACTTTCCATATAGCGCGATTTAAATCAACCTGCGGCTGATCGCATTTGTCAATAGTGCCGGATTGAGGAAACCTCTAATGCTGCCTGCCGGGTTGCATACGTAAATATCCATTGCGTAGCTTTACCCATCCATCAGCAATGCAGCTTGTTTGCAGACCCATAGAATCATTAAAGATCAGACACCTGATCCCTGTTCCGGCCATTCTGCTTTTATTTCTGCCGTCATTTCTTTTTGCGCAGGCAGAAAACAGTAATTATTTCAAATGCGATTCATTGCACAAAGCGGGCGCATATGAAGCATCCATTCCTTATTGTTTGAATGCACTCACCGCCGGAAAGCAGAATGCGGAAGATGGAGATACGACCGAATTGTATTCTGCGATGATGCTGGCCTATGCATATCACACCGGAAACCGGATAGCCGAAGCAATTGATCTCTATAAAACGTATGCGGATTTCTGTCTGGAAAAATTCGGCTATAATGAAAACTATATCTGGCTGGCACAGCAACTGACCGATGCAGCAATTGCAATAAAGGATCATGATTTGATCATTCAATCGTCGAATGAAGTAATTAAATCAAGAATACAGGTGAATGGAGAAGATGATCCCGGACTGGTATATTATTATTATTCAGCGGCGGAAGAATATTTGCTGGGAGGTGAATATGCAAACGCACAAAAATATTATCACCGCGCCGGTGATATTTACAAAATGACCGTCGACACGCCCGATGCACAATATGCGCGTATTCTGGTTGAGCTTTCTTCTGTCTATTTAACAGTCGGCAAATACAGGGAATGTATCGAAACAAATAAAGAAGCTTTGCGCATAATTGGAGATGACACCACACAATATGCTATTATTTCTGACGCGTGTCAGTTGCTTTCATGGGGTTATTATCGTCTCGATTCCGTTGAAACAGCATTGACCTATGTGCAGAAAATAATTGCATTAAGTGCATATCAGGAGCCGCTCGCAAAGGCGTCCACTCTTGTTTCGGCAAGTCTGTTTATTGTAAACACCGATATTACCTACGGGCAACATATTGCAAAAGAAGTGCATCTTGACAGTGTACTGTACCAGGCTCTCGCGATTTATGACAGTCTGCAACCCGATGCCATCTTTATCAATAATGTATATCTCGCAATGGGATTATTTTATACTGCCGAAATGCAATACGACAGTTCGGCTGTTTATTATAAGCGGTCTTCCGACCTGATTGCAGCAACGTACGGCAAAACGAATATTATTTATCTGAATGCAATCACTTCACTGGCAAATATGTATGAGGCAGGAGGAAACATTACTGCTGCGGCAGCACAATTTGATACGTTGTTATATTACAGTAAACAATTTCTTCGATCAAACTTCATCTTTTTATCCGAATCGGAACAGGAAAGTATTCTCAGCGCATTCAATACGAACAGGAATATGGCTGTTGCATTTTACAACAGGAATGCATCTGTACTTCCCGGCAGAGCAGCCGTTTACTACGACCTTGAATTATTTATGAAAGGAATTCTGCTCCAGAATATCACGGCATTGCGCAACAGTATACTGGAAGGTTCTGATGCGGATGCTATTGATGCGTTCAACAACTGGATCAGCCTGAAAAAACAAATTGCATCGGCAGCAATAAACAACCAGAAGGTTCCGGAGGACATTATTAAAAAAGAAGAAGCCCTCGAATTACAATTGCGTGAAGACCATGCCTTGCCTGAAGAAAAAGAAATAACATGGAAGGATGTGCAGAAGCAATTAAAAGAAGAAGAAGCCGCTGTGGAATTTTTACATTTTACCGATGGCAGCAGGGAAATGTATTTCGCCGATATTTTACGAAAAGATCTTCCGGCGCCTGTTTGCATACAATTGTTTTCCTCCGACAGTATTGCCTTCCTAAATAAACGACCCGGCGAAACCAAGGAATCTTATATTCAGCGTATTTATACTTACCCTGATCCTGCTTTCTCTGATGATACGCTTTACAACGATGGCGATCAATTATACAAGATGATCTGGGAACCGCTTGAGCCGTGGCTTTCCGCAGTAAAAACAATATATGTTTCGCCTTCTGGCTTATTACACCAGATCGCTTTTAATGCAATTGCCAGCGACAATACCGTTCTATTAATTGACCGGTTTGATCTGATCAAAGTGAACAGCACGAAATTTCTTACCGGCGAACAGCATGAAAAAAAATATAAAGATTTTCAGCTCGTCGGCGGTATTCATTATTCGGGAGACCGCTCCTCCGGAAATGATCAGCCGGCGGGTGATGGCAGAACAAATTACTGGAATCCGTTACCGGGAACGCTGACAGAGGTTATGGAAATTGAATCGGAAATACGTGCGGGTAAAAAAACTGCAACTATTATTTCCGGAGATGCTGCGACAGAATTGTATTTTAAAAATCCGGAAAATACAAAAACGGATGTTATGCATTTCGCAACACATGGATTTGCGTACGATAATAGTACCGCTGCTGCCGTTGCCGGCGGTGGATCGCGGTTTAAACAATCACAGAACCCGCTCATCAGAACCGGACTTGTTTTATCCGGAGGAAATGATTCCTGGAACCTTTCCTTTATTGAAAATTCAGAAAATGACGGCATACTTACCGCTTATGAAATTTCCAATATGCATTTGTCCGATGTATCGCTGGTAGTTTTATCAGCCTGTGAAACGGGATTGGGAGAAGTAAAAGGATCAGAAGGTGTATATGGTTTGCAGCGTGCATTTAAAATGGCCGGCGTACAAAACCTGATCATCAGTTTATGGCAGGTGCCGGATAATTATACTGCAGAGCTGATGTCCCTGTTTTATGCAATGCTTGTTGAAACAAACGATCCGCAAAAAGCATTAAGAATGGCGCAATTACAAATGAAAAAAAAGACAGGTGTCTACGACTGGGCTGCATTTGTTCTCATCGAATAAACGTTTTTGAAACCAGGCTGCTGTATTAATATGCAGTAAGACGCAACAGCATTTCTTCCAGCCTTTTTTCCGCAAGGAAATTTTGTTCGAGTTCGAGGTTGAACGGTACAGGAGTATCCAGACTGGCGCACCGCATCACAGGTGCATCGAGGTGTGAAAATAAATGCTCAGAAATATAGGCTGCAATTTCTCCTCCAATGCCGCCGGTAAGCGTGTCTTCATGCACAATAATAATCTTCCCTGTTTTTTTCACCGTTGCGGCGATGCTGTCCAGATCAAGCGGTAGTAAGGTACGAAGGTCAAGTATATCCGCATCAATATTATTTTTTTCACAAACGGCAATTGCCCAGTGTACACCCATTCCGTATGTAATAACTGAAATGTCATTTCCTTCACGTGCAAGCGCTGCTTTTCCGATAGGAACCGTATAGTATGCATCCGGAATATCATCGGTAAGCTTTCTGTATAATGCTTTATGTTCGAAAAATAATACCGGATTCGGGTCCTCAATAGCAGATAATAACAATCCCTTTGCATCGTACACATTACTCGGATACACAACTTTCAATCCGGGCGTATGCACAAACCAGGCTTCATTACTTTGTGAATGAAACGGTCCCGCACCCACGCCGGCACCAGTGGGCATGCGCACAACGCTGTCAATATTTTGTCCCCACCGGTAATACATTTTTGCCATGTTATTGATGATGGGATTAAATCCGCTGGTTACAAAATCAGCAAATTGCATTTCAATTACGGACTTCATTTTTTTAATGCTGAGTCCGCAACCCGTACCAATGATCGCACTTTCACAAATAGGTGTATTGCGAACGCGTTCTTTGCCGAATTGTTCCACAAATCCCTCTGTCACCTTGAAGGCGCCGCCATATTCTGCAATATCCTGTCCCATCAGAATAAGGTCCGGATATTTTTGCATGGCAAGTGAAAGCGCATCGCTGATCGCATGTATAAATTTTTTGGAAGAGACGTTCGATTCCGAAATATGAATAGCAGATTGTTCGAAAGGAGCATACACATCATTCAATTCATGATCCGTATCCGGAATAATTTCCGGTTCACTGAATCCCGATTCGAGTCCCTGTTCAATTTCATGTTTAATTTCAGAGCGGAAAATATTTTTCAGATCTGCAGATAAAATCCCGGTTTCGGTAAGCCATGCTTCATAATTCAGCAGCGGATCTTTTTTGCCCCATTCCTCAATTAATTCAGGAGGAACATATTTCACGCCGCTGGCTTCCTCATGCCCGCGCATACGAAAGGTCATACATTCGAGTAGCACGGGTTTGTTTTCATGGATGCAATAATTTCTGCATTCATGCAATACATGCACCATATCAAGTATATTATTTCCGTCTACGGTAATGGAGCGCATTCCGTAACCTGCACCTTTATCTGCAATTTGCCTGCAGCGGAATTGTTCGTTTGTCGGAGTGGAAAGTCCGTAACCGTTATTTTCCACAATAAAAATTACCGGCAGATCCCAAACGGCTGCTACATTCAGTGCCTCATGAAAATCCCCTTCGCTGGTGCCGCCTTCCCCATTAAATACAACGGTTACTTTTTTTTCATGCTTTAATTTAGCAGCAAGTGCGATACCGGTAGCTACGCCATTTTGCGGACCGAGATGGGAGATCATCCCGACGATATGATAATCATTTGTGCCGAAATGGAAACTCCTTTCTCTCCCCTTGCTGAATCCTCCCGCTTTACCCTGCCACTGACTGAATAATTTTCCGAACGGAATGCCGCGACCGGTAAATATGCCCAGATTGCGATGCATGGGTAAAATATATTCATCCTCCTCCAGAACAAACGGTACTGCTGCAGAAATTGCTTCCTGCCCTATACCGCTGAACCACTTGCTCACCTTTCCCTGCCGCAAAAGGTTGAGCATTTTTTCTTCTATCATCCGGGGTTTGAGCAGACGCTTATACAGATCCAGCAACTGTTCATTACCGAGGCCGCGACTTTCGTATTGAATATTTCTTAAGAATGGGGCATTTGTAGCTTCCATGCGGCAAAGGTAATGCGAAAACAATCGGAGAACGGCAGATAAAACGCGGTAATAAAACAAAAAAGCACGGATGCCGTCCGTGCTTTTAAAGAAAACTGATAATTATAAAACCTATTTGAAAAAGTAAACTCTGTTATGCTCTTTGTGGTGTTACAATATGCTGATAGGGCATGGAAACAATAAATGCATGTCCGGCTGCATCGGTACCGGCAATTTCAACCTCCGACGAACGGATATCTTCGTTCGTATGAAAAATATAACAGCCCGATTGATGGTTGCCGATGCGAATGGTTTGTTCCACCGTAAGTTCCTGTTGCTTTCTGTTCCAGAAACAGGCTGCTACCAGTTTATTTTTCACGTTGAAGGAAACGGAGTTGATATAGGCAATGGGATAATTGATCGCCACGCTGGTAATAATGCCCGGTAAAATATTCCTGATGATCTCTGTGTTTAACATATTGCGCTGTTTGATGATCCAAAATTGCATTGACAACGGCCGCGCCCCAAATACAGATTATTCCGGTTTCCATAAATCCGGCAGTATTTTGACTGATTTATGCACCTTACAATCCCTCTTTTTCCCATGAAACAGTTACAGGGCAAATCTTTCAGCGGAACCGCTTATTGGAACGCAAATTCCCGTTTTCCGTCATTTTTAATTGATCCTGCGCCGGAATATTATCTGAATTCCGCAAGCGATTTCTGAATTGCAGCAATAGAAGCTTCCTCAAAACCGAGCTGAATGGTGGTGGAAACGGAGTTTAGCTGCTGACTTGCAAAAAATAATTTCCCTTCTCCGGATCCCACTCCGGTTATAGTTACATTTTCACCTGCGGGAATATCTTTAAAATACAATTGTCCCCCGTTCCATTTAACCGGAGCCAGCATAGATTTTTTATCATTGAATATCATCACCACATTGGATTCTATCATCGGGTCAACCTGCACAATAATATCTACCGTTTTTTCCGGATCAATATACTGGTCGCAATTTATCCAGCCGAGTTGGGTTGCCTGCAAAATAATTTTATTTGCATTGATCGTCTTATCCAGAATAACCGTATCATAATAAATACCTTTTGTTTCTTCCCAGTGCTCGGTAACTTTTATGCGTTGTCCGTATGTATTATAATCAAATTTGCTTTTCCATGTTTCAATTGTATCACTCATAAATAATTTAATTCCGCTGATGCGCCATTCTTTATCGATCACCGACGGATTTGCAGCGGGTATCCAGTTTACGCCTCCTGTTTGCGGATCATTTTGCCCGTAAAATAATCCGAAGCCATCATTTGCTGAGCGTTCAGCGAATTGCACGTCCATGGTTGCCCCGCCTTTTAAACGCAGCGGCTTTTCATTCCGCGAAACATTGATATTGATCATGCCGGCTGATTCAAGCATCTGTCCGTTACTTGTTGTTGTCAGTTTATTCCGGAGGATATCTGCCATGGAATAAAATTCAGTGATCTCGAGTTTTACCTCTCCCAAAGGAGTTTCACCATCGGCATATACTAATGCATTGGCAGGTATTTTAATTCTGGTTCCTTCCGCTGCAGTAAATTCAATTATTTTATTGGGAGCGAACGTATACACCTGCGGTTTCTTTTTATCACTGCCCCATTGATAATTCGTCCAGTAGACTATATCCACGCGCCGGTTCATGGATTTTTCATCTTCGTTCCGGTTTTTATTTATCGCCTCCTTTTCGCCAAAACACTTTGATTCCGCTTTATATTTTTTCCCATAATACCACGACTGTACAGCATCCACACGCTGCCGGCTTAATTCAAGATTAAATTCATCGGAGCCGTCGTTATCGGCAAAACCGCGAATAAAAACAGCATTATAGGAGGAATCTTTTACCAGTGCATGCACTTCTTCGAGTTGCATACGATTGCCATTCGAAAGCATAAATGCACCCTTATCAAAAAACAGGGAAACGGTAAATGGTTGTGACTGCGCAGATAAAAGGATAACGTTCAGCGTACATACTGTCAAGAGTAAATATCGCATATCGGTTTCGTTTCCGGGATAACGAATCCGGAAAGACAAAAAGTATTTTCAGACTGTTGTGATCTGGTCAGCGGTTAGGTTAATATTAAAAGTACCGGAGTGTTAAAGTGCCGGAATTTGATTCTCCGAATGATCTCATTCACCCCGCCCACTGCGTGTTCGGGCAGGCCCGTCCTTCTGCCGGGCAGGCATTCAATATAGATAATTTAAACCCTAAAGAAAATCCAATCACGATTCACGATTCTCGATTCCCGCATCATTTCTCCTGTGGCGGAAATTTCTCCATCCACATTTTATTAAAAGATTTAGGTGCGATGGTAAACATTTCACGGCGCTTGCCCCAGGAGTTTTTAAATAACATTTTCAGCGCCAGGTTTTTAAGTGCCGGAGAAGGAGATTCCATTTTTTTTCTGCTGAGCATTGTTCTTCTCCACATGCGCCAGACTGTTTTTTCAGTAAAGCTTCCGTAGCCTTCCTCTACTGCTTCATTCCGGTTATAAAGCAGTAATTTATGCAGGTCGATATGCACGGGGCAAACATCGGTGCAGTTGCCGCATAAGCTTGAAGCATTGCTGAGATGTTTAAATGCTTCCATGCCCTTAAAGTGCGGCGAAATAATGGAACCGATAGGTCCGGAATATGTTGTGCCGTAAGTATGTCCGCCGATATTTTTATACACCGGACAGGCATTTAAACAGGATCCGCAGCGAATACAATATAATGCTTCGCGCTGCCTTTCTTCTGCCAGTAATTTAGACCTGCCGTTGTCGAGAAGAATAACATACATCTCTTCAGGGCCGTCTGTTTCAATTTCTTTTTTCGGGCCGGTGAAAATGGTATTATAGACGGTAACTTTTTGCCCGGTGCCATAGGTTGCGAGTAAAGGCCACAGAATGCTGAGATCATTTACACCCGTCACCATTTTTTCGATTCCCACTATAACAATATGTGTTTTGGGAAAACCGGTACTCAGTCTTCCGTTACCTTCATTTTCTGTAATGGCTATTCCGCCGATATCGGGTAAAATAAAATTCGCACCGCTGAAACCCACTTCTGCCTGAATATATTTTTCACGTAATTTTTCACGCGCAACCAATGTTAATTCCTGTGCAGTGAGATCGAGTGAGGTGCCGAGTTTTTCATTAAATAATCTGGCGACATCATCCTTGCTTTTATGCATGGCCGGTGTTACGATATGATAAGGCGGTTCACCATCCAGTTGCTGAATATATTCCCCCAGATCTGTTTCAACACTTTCGATTCCGTTATGTTCCAGAAATTCATTGAGATGAATTTCTTCGGAGGCCATACTTTTTGCCTTGACCACCATGCGCGCGTTTTTTTTCTGCAGAATTTTTAAAATTTCCTGCTGCGCATCTTTTTCATCGTTTGCCCAGATCACCTTTCCGCCGTTGGCAGTAAAATTCGTTTCGAACTCGATCAGATATTTATCGAGATTCTCCATCACCTTCCACTTGATGTTTTTTACTTTTTTGCGTACATATTCGAGATCGGCATATTGTTTTTTGCCATTGATGACTGTCGCATTGTATTTTCCGATATTATATAAAAGCTTCCTTTTATGCTCACTGTCGAACGCTTTCTGTTCGGCTATCTGTAGAAATGTATGCAGTGTATTCGACATCGTTTTTCGGAACAGGACAAAAATACTACATTCGGTTTCGGCACAAGGTCACATTTCCACACATAAGAAATCGGCCTGCTCAAAAAATCAATTATCACAATTCACTTATATTTGAAAAAACTATATCCTGATGAAAAAGAAAACTTTGATGATCCTGCTGTCAATCCTTTCTCCCGTCATTTTATTTGCAGGAACAGGCGGAGAGAAAACGATCGATTTTGTGGGGATTCCGCTGGAATTCATCCTGTTTGCTCTCACACTGGTGGGCGTTGCGCTGTTGCATAACAAAACCCTGGCGGTCGCTATCACAGGACTTGCCGCTGTATTGGTCCTGAAAATTGGTTTTCTGGATTTTGATATCATCACCCATGTTGAACATGAATGGCCGATCCTGCTGAACCTGCTGGGGTTACTGCTTGGGTTTGCAATTCTGGCGAAATTATTTGAGGATTCGCATGTGCCGAAAATCATCCCTAAAATATTACCACACGACTGGAAAGGACCTTTTATTCTGTTAATCGCCATATTCATCCTCTCTTCGTTTCTCGATAATATTGCCGCGGCACTCATTGGCGGAAGTATTGCGCTGGTTGTATTCAGGGGGAAGGTGCATATCGGATACCTTGCGGGCATTGTAGCGTCCAGTAATGCCGGCGGCGCCGGTTCTGTGCTGGGTGATACCACCACTACGATGATGTGGATCGATGGAATTTCACCACTGGATGTTTTACATGCATATTTTGCTGCGGTTCCGGCCCTGCTGGTCTTCGGGATCCCGGCATCGCTCCTTCAGCATAAATACCATCCTATGCTGAAAGGCGCTTACGATATGCCAAAAGTGGATTATCGAAAACTGTTTTCCTGTCTCCTCATCCTCATCGGCGCTATCGGCAGCAATATATTGTTTGATTTTCCTGCCGCGGGTGTCTGGGCGGGAATTCTGGTTGCGGCGCTGCTCACCACAGTGGAATGGGAAGAATTGCAAAAGGCCGTTCCGGGCTCCTTATTTCTGCTGTCGCTAGTGCTCTGCGCATCCATGATGCCGGTCGAAAAACTGCCTGAAGCATCGTGGCAGGCTGCCCTTGCTCTCGGATTCATTTCATCCGTATTTGACAATATTCCGCTCACCAAACTGGCTTTGGACCAGGGCGGATACGACTGGGGCGTATTGGCGTATTGCGTGGGATTCGGGGGCAGTATGGTCTGGTTCGGATCCTCGGCAGGTGTGGCCATTTCCAACATGTTTCCGGAGGCAAAGTCAGTAGTGAACTGGGTGAAGAGCGGATGGTATATCATTGTTGGATATATTGTCGGATTCGCAATTATGTTAATGATAGCAGGCTGGCATCCGCATGCGCCGCATAAAGATCTGCCCGGTGATGAAGACCTGGAATTGACGGTGGAATGACAGAGGTCCGCTGTTATTTCTGATGGGAATAGCGTTTATCTTTACATTTCAAATACAGCTCATTTTCAAACCCGCCTTCTGCCTGTGCTACAATTGTTTTTCTCCCGGTCAAAAAACCTCAGCGCACAAAGCGACGAGGAGCTGATAGCAGGGTATAAAAAAGGAGGCGACAATAAACTTGTAGGGGAGCTGTTCAAGCGCCATGCGCATCTCGTGCTGGGGGTTTGTATGAAATATCTGAAAAAAGAAGAAGCCGCACAGGATATGACGATGGAGGTTTTCGAAAAGCTCCTGGCCGACCTGAAAAATCACGAAGTGCAGCATTTTAAATCGTGGCTGTATATGGTGACCAAAAACCAGTGTCTCATGCTGCTGCGGAAACAAAAAGGGCACGAAACGCTGGAGCTGAAGGTAAATACTGCAGAAGAAGATGATGCACCCGGTATGGAAATTGGCGATCCGGGGCATCTA
>CAYTFT010000039.1:0-12044 GCA_964437155.1 uncultured Chitinophagales bacterium
AATGAATAAAAATAATCCGGCATTATTTGAACCCTACCGGCTCAATATTGCTACCGGAGAAAAAAAGCAACTTGCCGATAACAAGGATATGGCAAATCCTGTAACGATCTGGAAGGTGGATAATGAAGGTAAATTACGCATGGCAGTCAGCGTGGAGAAAGGAACAAAAACACATTTGCTCTACAGGAAAACAGAAGAGGATCCGTTTGTTTCGCTCATCGTCAGTGACTGGAAAGATATGGTGGAACCACTCTTTTTTGACGAAAATAATCAGTTCATTTACGCATTATCCAATCTCGGGAGAGATAAAGCTGCTTTAGTGAAAATTGACCCTGCAACACCCGATCACCCGGAAGTGATCTTTGAGGATACGGCTGTGGATGTACTGTATGCAGAACGTTCACCCAAAAAACATCAGCTCATTTCGGTAAGTTATGCAACCGAAAAAAAACATTTCGTATTTTTTGATCCTGCATTGAAAAAAATATACGATGACCTCTCTTCCCGGTTTACCGGAATGGATATTTATTTTACCGCTTTTAATGATGATGAAAATAAAATTATTGTAAGAACATTTAATGACCGCACACCGGGAGATTTTTATTTGTTTGACAAAAACAATGGTTCAGTTACGCACCTCGCAACCATTAATCCTGCACTTAATAATATACAAACCTGTGCCATGACACCGGTTGCCTTTACCTCGCGGGATGGGTTGTCCATCAATGGGTATATCACTTTCCCGAATGTAACTAACCGGAAAAATTTACCCACTGTGGTGATGGTACATGGCGGTCCGATGGCACGCGACTACTGGGGTTATCGTCCGGATGTACAATTGCTTGCCAGCAGGGGATATGCTGTTTTTCAGATCAATTTTCGCGGCTCGTGGGGATATGGAAAAAACTTCGCCGTTTCGGGATTTCGTGAGTGGGGGAAAAAAATGCAGGACGACATTACCGACGGAACTCAATGGCTCATCAATAACGGGATCGCCGATAAAAACAGAATCGCTATTTATGGCGCTTCCTATGGCGGATACGCAGCCCTTGCAGGGGTCACTTTCACACCTGATCTGTTTGCCTGTGGAATCGATTATGTCGGACCTTCGAATTTGTTTACACTGTTAAGCACTTTGCCTTCTTATTGGGAGCCGGAAAAGGAAATGATGTATGAAATGATAGGACATCCCGATCGCGACAGTTTATTATTGTTTGAAGCCTCTCCCGTTTTTCATGCGGATAAAATCAAAGTGCCGTTATTTATTGCACAGGGCGCCAACGATCCGCGCGTGAACCGAAACGAATCTGAACAAATGGTGGATGTGCTCCGCAATAAAAATGTGGAAGTGGTTTACATGCTGAAAATGGATGAGGGCCATGGTTTCAAACTGGAAGAAAACAGGCTTGAATTTTATAAAGCAATGATGGGATTCCTCGAAAAACAAATGGGCGATGCTCAACCCCTTCCCTGATCGGTAAAAAATAAATCACTGATCACTTTATCTGCAATGAATTTATTTTTTTGTGCTATATGTAATTGATCATTATCAATAAAGAGTGTTCCTGATGCGAAATGCCGTGAACCCTCTTTCCTTATAATTTCCCAGTTGACTGTGCCGAACTCCGCAATAAATTGTTTGATATCCATGCCCCATTGTGTGCGCAATCCAAGCATGATCCGTTCATTCATTTGCTGATGTGTGGTAAGCAATTCTTCTTCTGAAACAGGTAAGTGCTGTTCTATTCCACGCATATATTTACTGTTATTGGAAATATTCCATTGACGCGCAGAGCCGTTGTATGAATGTGCCGAGGGCCCTAACCCCAGATATGTATTTCCTTTCCAGTAGGAGGTATTGTGCACGGCGTAATTTTTATTGCGTGCAAAATTGGATATCTCATATTGCTCAAATTCTTTTTCTTTGGTAAGTGCAGTAAGTATTTCAAATTGTTCAGAGGCATGTTTTTCATCGGGTTGCATCGTTTTCCCTGTAAGCACCATATGTTGTAATACAGTTCTTGGCTCTACGGTAAGGGCATAACACGAAAGATGATGTATCCCGGCATCTGTAAGTGTCAGAATATTTTGCTCCCATTCACTGTGCGATTGCATAGGTATTCCGTAAATGAGGTCCGCCGTCAAATTTTCAAATCCATTTGCAAGTGCCAGTTCAATACTTTTAATAGCCTGGTCAGCATCATGCGACCGGTTCATCCATAACAGATCACGGTCATAAAATGATTGTATGCCAATGCTCAGGCGGTTAATGCCGATGTCTTTCCATTCCCGTAATACCTCGTTGCGAATATCATCCGGATTGGCTTCAAGTGTTATTTCTGCACCTGCATCCAGACTGAAGTTTTTATGTATGGATTGAAGGATTTTTTCCAGTTCTTTTGTTTCAAGCAGCGAAGGTGTGCCGCCGCCAAAATAAACCGATTGAACCTGCTTGTTCTGCAGATAAGATTTTCGCATTGTTGCCTCAAGCAGGATGGATTCAACCATTTGATCTTTAAGAGAGAGGGAAGTGGAAAAATGGAAATTACAATAATGGCAGGCCTGCCTGCAAAAAGGTATATGTATATAGATCCCCGCTTTATTTACGTTATTGACCGACATCAGGAGGTGCAAATGTATCTGTAAATTTGCAAGTACCGTTATGCATGTGAGAAATCAGATTTTCATTCTCTTATTGTTGCTCCCGTTTATTTGCAGCGCGCAGGATTCTTTGTATCTGGTAATTTCCGGCGGCGAAAATGATAAGGAAATCGCAGCATTTCTTCCCGGATCTTTCTTCCGGTTCAGTACAGCAGCAGAACGTGAAATTTATCTTGCGCGTTGTCTGGATCAGCTTTATGCAAAAGGATACCTCACTGCTGCATGGAATACGATCAGCGATAAAAATGATTCTCTTACCATTTCTTTTGAAAAAGGGAGAAAAGTATACTGGGCCGGATTGCAGATCGATCCGGTGGACATTGCATTTTTAAGTGCGGCAGGTATACAGACCGGGATGAAGGATAATACAATTTTCAGGTATGATGCATTATTGGCACTTTTTAAGGAGATCACGGTATTTGCAGAAAATAACGGTTATCCTTTTGCTTCTGTTAAGCTTGACAGTATTATCTGGACGGATACATTAATACATGCAAAACTTCTGCTGAAGAAAAATCAGCTGATTCTTTTTGACTCCCTGCGAACAACGGGTGATCTGTCGGTAAATAAAAATTATCTTGAACAATATACCGGTATCCGCCAGGGTGATCCGTATGATCAGCGCCTGATCGATAATCTTGATGGAAGATTAAAAGAACTTGCATTTGCTTCTCTCACGAAAACTTCAAAAATAGAATTCAGCGGAAATACTGCCCGTGTTATCATACACCTGGATGCGCGTCAAAGCAGCAGATTTGATTTTATTGTCGGCGTTCTGCCGAATACGGAAATAACCGGGCGTTTTATTGTTACCGGTGAGGGGCGTCTTGACCTGCAGAATGTTTTTAGCGCGGGCGAGCAGGTCAACCTGCATTTTTCCAAACTGGAAAGCACATCAAAGGAATTGCAGGTGCATGCATTATATCCTTATCTGCCCGGATTGCCCCTCGGGCTGGAAGGTAGTTTTAATTTATTTCTCCGGGATTCAGCTTATCTCGAGCAGAGCGCAACCGCTGGTATTTTATATCAGTTCGCAGGCGCACATAATCTCAAGGGACTGGTGAATTTTTATAATTCAATAATACTTAATGTGGATACCGGATATATTATTACGTATCATACATTGCCTTCTTCGCTCGATGTAAATATTGTATCGTACGGATTAGAGTGGAATTTCGAACATCTGAATTATAAATTCAATCCGCGCAATGGATTTTCTTTTCAGATAGGAGCTGCGGCCGGTACAAAAAAAATTAAGGAGAACAGTATGATCACAGGCCTGCTTGATCCCGGTGACCCTGCATTTGATTTTACATCCCTCTATGATACGCTGGAACTTGAATCACCTTCCTACAGATATAATTATGATGTAAAAATTTTCATTCCTGTTTTAAAGAGAAGTACAATTATGTTGCAGGGCCGCGGCGCTTCTATGATCAATACCATGCTACTCGAAAATGAATTATTCAAGATCGGCGGAAATTCACTCCTGAGGGGTTTTGATGAACGATCAATGCCTGTTTCACAATATCATATTCTGACTGCAGAGTTGCGCTATCTGCTTTCACAAAATTCTTTTGCTTCCTTATTTGCCGATGGCGGATACACGGAAAATGTCACTTCAGCGGAATCTGTTTCCGCATTTCCCGTTGGGTTTGGCGCCGGTATCAACTTTGAAACCAAAGCCGGTATCTTTGGGCTCAGTTATGCGCTGGGTTTTCAGGAAGGGAATCCACTGAGTATTAAAAACACAAAAATTCATTTTGGTTATGTGAATTATTTCTGACGCGTGCGATTATTGTATTCCATATTGATTTTTTTGAGCATAATTATTCCTGATTTTGTCCGGGGGCAGAGTCAGATAACCGACAGTGCCGGGCTGTCAAACCCAATTGTACCGGCTGTAAATGATACTGACCTTTCACGGACCGAAACGGTAAACTCCGGACACCTTCCGTTTCAGACAATTTCGTACGATTCATTATTTGCATTACAACAGGCTCCCGTGAATAATTATCATGACGGCTCGCCGCATATAAAACAGCGAAATGTTATTTTGCCCCTGGTGCTGCTGATTATGCTTGCATATGTTACCTGGCTGCGATATGTGTTTGCCAGGGAATTGAATGAAAATATTACTGTAATTGTAAATGCCAATCTCGGAAATCAGATATACCGCGACAGGGAATTCTCCGCCAACATATTCAAACTCCTGACCTTTCTGAATTTCGCCTTTGTCGGGGGCGTACTCATATATCTGCTTGCCTTGCGTGCAGATACAAATTTGCCATTCGCTACAACTGCAGTAAATATCTGCGTATTTATTTCCGGAATTGTCGCTTTGTATCTGGTAAAAGGACTGGTTATAGATTTGACCGGGAGGGTATTTCGTGTGAGCAACGCACTGAATATATTTCGTTTCAACGCGCTGGTGATCTATCATCTCCTCGGGATCGGACTTCTGCCCCTTGTAATTCTTGGAGCCTTCGCCAAACCTCCGGTTGCGGGATGGTCGTTGACCGCTGCACTGGTATTGGTAGCGGCAGCATTCCTGATCAGGGCCTGGAAGGGCATTTCCGCCCTCAGGATGCTGGAACGGTTTCATATCCTTTATTTTTTGCTGTATATTTGCGCCCTCGAAATCGCACCGATACTTATAGCTTTAAGGTTATTTAGTATGTGGGGGTAGGCGAAGACAAATTTTAGCCGATGAACAACAGCCAACAACCTTTACCCAAGCCGGTTAAGTCTATCCTCGTTTCCCAGCCCCAGCCCCCTGAAATTCCTAAATCACCCTACCAGGAACTGGCTGAGAAATATAAGATCAAAATTGAATTCAGACAGTTTATTAAAGTGCACGGACTAAGTGCTAAAGAATTCAGAAAGCAACGTATCAATATTCTGGATTATTCGGCTGTTATTTTTACGAGCAGAAATGCCATTGATCATTTTTTCAGGCTCATCGATGAATTAAGAATCAGGATGCCGGAGATGACTAAATATTTTTGCGTAACAGAAGCGATAGCAGTATATCTTCAAAAATATATCCAATACAGGAAACGTAAAGTATTTTACGGTTCAGGAAAAGAATCTGACCTTTTCGATTTATTTAAAAAACATATTTCCGAAAAATTTATTTTCCCCTGTACAGCTAATCATAAGGATGTTTATACCGAATTTCTTCGGAATAATAATGCCGATTTTACCGAGGCTATTATTTATGAAACAATACCTGCCGACCTCTCGGATATGAAGGGAAAGATCAACTACGACATGATCGTGCTGTTTACGCCAACCGGCGTCCAGAGCCTGTTCCAGAATTTTCCGGCGTTTATACAGGGCGATTTGCGGATCGGAGGAATGGGGGCAACCACACTAAAGGCTATGGAGGATAGTAACTTGCGGATCGATGTAAAAGCCCCGACACCTGAATCTCCCTCCATCATTCTCGCATTGGATAAATATCTTGCATTAGCAAACAAAAAGAAATAATTTTTTCTTATCCTTGGTTTTTATGTTTCAGCTAAATGTATAATGCTATAAGCATTGTATTTGACTTCATGTAATTGGATACCGCTTAGAATTTAACCACTGATTTTTTAATTTAAGGTATGAAAAAGGCAAATCATTTAATTAAAGAAACATCTCCTTATTTATTACAACATGCCTATAATCCGGTGGAATGGTATGCATGGAGCGAGGAAGCATTTGAACGTGCAAAAAAAGAGGATAAACCCATTCTGGTATCCATCGGTTATGCTGCCTGTCACTGGTGCCATGTTATGGAGCACGAAAGTTTTGAAAACGTCGCCGTGGCGGAATTTATGAATGACAATTTTATCAATATCAAGGTCGACAGGGAGGAGAGGCCGGATATTGATAATATTTATATGCAGGCATGTCAGTTACTCACCGGTTCAGGAGGATGGCCCCTCAATGTATTTTTAACGCCCGACAGGATGCCCTTTTCAGGAGGCACCTATTTCCCGCCGAAACATGCCTTTGGCAAACCCGCCTGGATAGAAGTGCTTACCTATATGCGCAATGTTTTCCTCGATGACCGCGATAAGGTAGAAGTGCAGGCCCGCACCCTGAGTGACCATATCAGTGCTTTGGACAATGCCTTTATAAACCGGCTGGAAATTGAAAATAAGGAGGATGCGCTCTTTAATGCTGAGGACATGCAAACGATGATCGGTCATCTGAAAAATAATTTTGATACGGTTGATGGCGGAATCGGAAATGCCCCGAAATTTCCCTCTGCCATGGTGATCGGTTTTTTGATAAAACTGAATTTCTTCAGGCCTGATTTTTCACTGGAAAATTATATCCATCTCACATTAAAAAAAATGATGCAGGGTGGCATTTTCGATCAGGCAGGAGGAGGTTTCTCCAGATATACCGTAGATAAAAAATGGATGATACCGCATTTTGAAAAAATGTTGTATGATAATGCATTACTCCTGGATCTTTATGCGGAAGCCTACAGCGCTTTTAAAAAACCAGAATATCTGCAAATTGTGAAACGCACCGCTGCATTTTTATCTGAAGAAATGATGGATCATGACGGATATTTTTATGCTTCTTTTGATGCCGATTCAGAAGGCGTTGAGGGAAAATATTATACATTCACCAAAGGAGAGATCGATGCAATTTTCGGTGAATTAAGTGCATTTGTCTGTAGGCTGTATGCAATTACCGAAACCGGAAACTGGGAACATACGAATATATTATTCCGGAATGTTCCGGATGCAGTTTTAATGCAGGAGTTCGGGCTTTCAGAGGATGCATTCAACAGGCAGATTAAAAGTGTAAATGAAAAATTGTTTGCTTACCGTTCACTGCGTGTGCGTCCTGCACTGGATAAAAAGGCTGTGGTAAGCTGGAATGCACTGGCGTGTTCGGGTTTTATCAATGCCTTCAAAGCTACCGGTGACAGTATTTACAGAGAAATTGCCATCCGGAATATTCAATTTTTATTATCCGGATACAGAGTAGTAAAACAAATGCCCGAAATGCTGCATGTATTTACAGAAGGCAAGGCAAAATATCCAGCATTTATTGATGATTATGCCGCATTAATTAAAGCATTGATCGATGTATATGAAGTAACGGGAAATGCAAACTATATTGAGGAAGCCACTGCATTCAGTGAATATGTTTTAAAACAATTTGCAGGTGAGGATGGCATGTTCTTTTTTACTTCCTCCGGTCAGGCTGACATTCCGATAAGGAATAAAGATTTTTATGATACCGCAACACCTTCGGGAAATGCATTAATGTTTGAAAATTTATTCCGCTTGTCCGTGATCACAGGAAATAAAGAATTCCATCGGCATGCAGTGCAGATGATGGGTGGCATAAAGGAAACAATTATCCAACATGGAGTTTCATTCGGCAAATGGCTCACCGGCACTCTTTATTTATTAAATCCTGTTGTTGAAGTGGCAGTCACCGGTAAAAATGCAACGGAATTAATACAGGAAATCGCAGGAGTTTATTATCCCGGTATTTTTATCTCGGCAGATGCCACCGGCGATAGTAAAATCCCGATTGTACAGAACAGGTTTGTTGCCGGGAAAGATCTCATTTATGTGTGCCGGGATAATACCTGTGGTTTGCCACTCATTTCTGTGTCAGATTTCATAACCACGCTTGCAGCATTTTGAAATGCGGGCAAAATGAAGTATTTTTCGGTCGTATACGAATTTATGCTGTGAGGCGTTTAGTATACCAGTTGAATATGAAAAGAGCTTTACCTGTATTAATTGTCTTAATTATTAGTCTTACCTGCCGTTATTCTCTGAACGGACAGAATGCACTTTTTTACAGTTACGGTCAGCAGGATCCTCAGTTCACACAATACATGTTTAATCCGGTTTGTTTTAATCCCGCTGATGCGGGTACAAACAATGCGTGGGTTTCGACCCTCGCCATCCGCAATCAATGGGTCAACCTTCCGGGTGCACCTGTTTCACAGAGTTTTACCTCCCACGTCCCTGTTTACAAAATATCCAGCGGTGCCGGAATTACCATTCTGAACGATATTGCAGGCCTTCAAAGAAATACAGGTGCCTCCCTCATCTATGCCTATCACAAACAGTTAAGAACGGCACTTCTGAGTTTCGGACTTTCCGGTGGCATGGTGCAGCAGTCTTTAGACGGAAATAAGATCGTTACGCCGACGGGAATTTATGGCGATGTGGTCGATCATAACGACCCCAATCTGCCTGTTTCACTCACCTCAGTTATCACCCCGGATGCAGCAGCAGGGGTATGGTACACAGGAGAAAATCTGTCAGCCGGTGTCTCGGGAACGCATATCCTTACTCCGTTTATTTCCGGGGGAAAAAATGCTGCTGCCGAAGTACAATATAATCCCAACGGATACGTTTTTGTCGCGTATAAGATCGAAATCGGCGACAAGCTGGGAATCACGCCCAACGTTCTTTACAAAACGGACCTGATCGAAAGTGTTGTTGATATAAATACCATCCTCACGTATAACAACAATATTCTGGCAGGCTTATCTTACAGGGGTTTTGTTAATAATCAGCGCGATGCCGTCGCGTTGGTCGCAGGGCTTAATATTAACGACAAATGGCAGATAAGTTATTCCTATGATATCACCACTTCAGCCTTAAACGCTGTGAGTGCAGGGTCGCATGAAGTAGTGCTCAGATATAGTGTTCCGATGGCCAGGCCAAGGGCTGGTAAGATGATCAATAACCCCCGGTTCCTGTATCATTAGAGTATTAAAATTTGTTAATTTGAAGAAAGTTGCTAATTTCAGCCCGCTTTTTAACCGAAGCGTGTGAATAAACTGTGTCGAAATAACTTTATTAAACGATAAAAATTTTATTTTTACACGGCGTTAATTTTACAAATCATATCAAGTATGAAAAGAAACCAGCCATTATTCACTCTTGCATTCGTAGCTATCATCGTTGGTAGCGGCTGTAGCCATTCCTCGTGGGATGACTACCGCGGCCAACTGCTGGGAATGCAGGATCGCCCTGTATGGGAGCCCATCAACCCTTTCGGGATGGTGTACGTTCCCTCGGGCACATTACACGTCGGTCCGAGTGACCAGGACGTGAATAACTCCCTCTGGCAAAGAACCAAATCTATTTCAATTCAGGGCTTTTACATGGATGATGCCGAGATCACCAACAATGAATACCGGCAATTCGTGTTTTGGGTGCGGGATTCAATTGAACATGTCCTTCTCGAACATTATCGCGATGAGGAAGAATCCCAGAATACCGAAGAGCCATTGATCGACTGGTCTCAGGAGATTGATTACGAAGATGAAGAAACGCAGCAACGTCTGGATGAGATCTATCTTCCGGGTAGCGAAACGTATTATGGTTCCAAGCAAATCGACACGCGTCAGCTTATTTTCACCTACCGCTGGGTAAAATGGAAGGATGCTGCCAGCAAATCGAACCGCGATAAAAACATCTCTGAGTTTATTGTAGAAGAGCCCGTTCAGGTGTATCCCGATACATTGGTTTGGGTGCATGATTATACCTATTCCTACAATGAACCAATGACAAGACAATATTTCTCTCACCCTGCCTTTGATGATTACCCTGTTGTGGGTGTAACCTGGAAACAGGCTAATGCATTTGCAGCATGGAGAACTGATTTCTGGAACGACTGGAGGGTAGCACATGAAGAGGTGATTGTTGATGATTTCCGGCTTCCTACAGAACATGAATGGGAATACGCCGCACGAGGTGGTCGCGATGAAGCACCTTACCCCTGGGGCGGCCCTTATGTGCGAAATACCAAAGGCTGTTATCTCGCCAACTTTAAACCGGGCAGAGGTAATTATCCTGAAGACGGTGGTTATTATACCGTGAAGGTGTATTCTTATGCACCAAACGATTTCGGTCTCTATAATATGGCCGGAAACGTATCTGAGTGGACCTCCACCGCATTTGCTGAAAACAGTTATTCATTTATACACGATGAGAACCCGGATTACAGGTATGATGCTGATGAAAATGATCCACCGGCAATGAAGCGTAAAGTGATACGCGGCGGATCATGGAAAGATATCAGTTATTATATCCAGACAGGTTCAAGGCATTGGGAATTCCAGGATACTGCAAAATGCTACATCGGATTCCGTTGCTGTATGACCTTCCTCGGACGTTCTATGAGTGATTTCTGACAGATTATTTTCCATTAATTTAACAACACACAGGTATTATTATTTACAATCATTTTTAAAACTTAAAAATTTTACAAAAATGTCAGCATTTTTCGAAACCGAACGTTTTAAACGTCTTAAAAACCTCATTATCGGAGTTGGTGCATCTGTTGTATTGGTTGGAGCTCTCTTCAAGATCCTCCACTGGGAAGGTGCCGATTTCATGTTAATGGTGGGTATGCTTACCGAGGCATTCCTCTTCTTAATGCTTGGTGTGCTCCCTCCGCACAAAGACTACTACTGGGAAAAGATCTATCCGGATCTGGATGTTGCTCCTGAAGTGGAAGAAGCAAAATCAGGAAAAAAAGTCCATAAAATGGAACCGCGTGAAAGCGTTACCAAGCAATTGGATAAAATGCTCGAAGACAGCAAAGTTGAGCCAATGATGATCGAAAGATTAGGCGATAACCTGAAGCGCCTTGGCGAAAACATCGAAAAACTTTCTGATGTGCAGGATGCTGCTATAAATACCAATGAATATTCAACAAAGATCAAAGACGCCTCAACAGCTGTTGCTGAAATGCGTGACGCTTATTCCAATGCCGCAAAAGCAATGGAACAGATCACAGCTTCTTCAGTAGATACTACTAAATATCATGAGCAGGTGCAAATGGTTACCAAAAACCTCAGCCAGTTGAATGCTATTTATGAACTTGAGTTACAGGATACCAATAATCACCTCAAGGCTATGAATAAATTCTATGGCAGCCTGAACAGCGCAATGAACAATTTACAGGATTCACTCACCGATACGAATAAGTACCGGGAAGAGATTTCTCAGTTGTCTACCAATCTCGCAGCACTCAACCGTGTATATGGTAATATGTTGAGCGCAATGAGCATGGGCGCTAAGTGATTTTGAAAATTAATTTATTAACAAAACAAAATATAAAGAACAATGTCAATACCTAAGGAACCACGCCAGCTCATGATCAACCTCATGTACCTGGTGTTAACAGCCCTTCTGGCATTGAACGTATCTGCTGAAATTCTCAACGCATTCAATACTGTAAATAAAGGTATCGGTGACAGTAACAATATCCTTACAACAAAAAATGAAGGATATATGACCGGTATTAAAAGTACCGCTGAATCTGATCCAAGGCCGGAAACGCAGGAAAATCTGCGCAAGGCTACCGAAGCACAGAAAATCAGTAATGAA
>CAYTFT010000040.1:0-12033 GCA_964437155.1 uncultured Chitinophagales bacterium
ATCAGGAATTGTGTTATATAAATTAAATGCTGTTTCAATGATCTTGTCGGCATCAGTCCCATAATGCTGCACTAAATAAACAATATCCGCATGTGTTGCACCAATCTGCTTCGCCTCTCCTGCGCGGCGTTCAATAAATTCTTCAGCAGGCATTGTAAAATCTCCGCCATGTAACATTATTTTCTCCGTGCTGCATTTTGCGAATTTCTTTTGTTGTTGCTTTTGCAACCGGGCAGAAACAATATCCACCACACGCTTTGCCATTTTTCTGTATCCCGTGAGCTTCCCTCCTGCAATACTGATGAGTCCGGTATCCGAAATAAATATCTCATCCCTGCGCGATAATTCAGAAGCAGAACGGCCTTCCGTATAAATCAAAGGCCGCAATCCTGCCCACGAGCTGAGAATATCCTTTATTGCCAATTGCGCCGCAGGGAATATTTTATTTGTTGCATGTATCAGATATTCCACATCAGCTTGTGTTATCTCAATCGTATCTTTTTCTCCATTATAAAATGTATCTGTTGTACCGATATACACACAATTATTTACGGGGATCGCAAATATCATCCGCGTATCGCCGGGTACATCAAAATACACTGCATGCTGTAAGGGTAATTTATTTTTGCCCACCACAATATGAATCCCCTTGGTAAGCGCTAATTTTTTCCCTTCCGTTTTTTTATCGAGTGTTCTGATATCATCTACCCAGGGTCCGGCAGCATTGATCACCAGAGCACCTTTTACGCTATGTATTTTATTTTCGATAAGGTCGCGAAATACGATCCCGTTAATGGACCCGGAATCGGACCAGGTAAACGATTCACATTTTGCATAATTGATACATTCCGCGCCATATGCAACGGCAGTTTTTATTACTGCGATCGTAAGTCTTGCATCATCCGTCTGATATTCTTTATACATGCCGCAACCTGTTACTGCTTCTGTATTGAATAAAGGCTCGGTAATTTTAGCTTCCTCCTTACCAAGCATTTTAAAATGCTCTGATTTTTTTACGCCTGCAAGATGATCATACACCCATAATGCTGCTTTAACAGAAGTTTTCCCGAGTGAACCATTTTGATATACAGGCAACAGCATATTCACCGGTTTCACCAGATGCGGTGCAAGCCGATGGATGACTGCACGTTCCCTACCGGTTTCGAATACCATTTTAAATTCCAGTTGTTTGAGATACCGCAATCCGCCATGAATGAGTTTGGTGGATTTTGAGGAGGTGCCGCCGGCGAAATCATATTTTTCGATCAGCAAAGTCCGCATGCCCCTCGCCGCAGCATCGAGCGCAATTCCGGCTCCGGTAATGCCACCACCGATAATAATGACGTCAAAATGCTGTGCAGTTATGTTTTCCAGCGTCTCTTTTCTGCGTAATGTGGAGCAGGATGGCATCGGCAGCGAAAATACAATAAGCGGCAGCAATTCTTTTGATCGTGATAATTCACTTTTTCCTGCACCGGTGTTATTTTTGCGCCCGCTATGACGTTCGAACATTTAACTGACCTAAGAGAAAAACTTTTGGTTTTGAGGAGGTTTCTTTGACTACGATGATAAGGTTACACAGGTCAGAGAGGATGAACAGATCACCCATCAGCCGGGGTTCTGGGACGATCCCAAAAATGCTGAAGTTGTTTTAAAAAGGATCAAGATCAATAATATCTGGATCAATGGCTTTAACGAAGCGCAAGCTGCCGTTGATGATCTTGGTGTATTGTACGAATTCTCCCAGGCCGGTGAGGCTACGGAGGAGGAAGTGGATGCGCAATACAAGAAAACCGGCGATCTGCTCGACGAACTCGAATTCAAATCCACCCTCAATGAACCGGAAGATCAGCTTCCCGCCATTCTCACCATCAATTCAGGTGCAGGCGGAACGGAAAGTTGCGACTGGGCAAGTATGCTGTACCGCATGTATAATATGTGGGCGCAAAAACAAGGTTTTAAAGTGACCGAGCTCGATTTTCAGGCGGGTGATGTTGCCGGTATTAAATCGGCTTCGCTGGAAATAGAGGGTGAATTCGCCTACGGATTACTCAAAAGCGAAAATGGCGTGCATCGTCTCGTGCGCATTTCTCCCTTCGATTCAAATGCAAAAAGGCATACTTCCTTTGCCAGCGTTTTCGTCTCGCCGATGATCGACGATTCTATCGAGATCAATATTTCGCCGAGCGATCTTTCGTGGGATACTTTCCGAAGCGGCGGTGCAGGCGGACAAAATGTAAATAAAGTGGAGACGGCAGTCCGGGTGACACATATTCCCACCGGCATTGTTGTCGCCTGTCAGGTGAACCGCACGCAGGGACAAAACCGGGAAATGGCCATGCAGATGCTGCGCAGTAAACTCTATGACCTGGAATTACAAAAACGCCAGGAAGTAAAAGACAAGATAGAAGGAACAAAAAAGAAGATCGAATGGGGTTCGCAGATCAGAAATTATGTACTGCATCCGTATAAGCTGGTCAAGGATGCGAGAACCGGATATGAATCAGGAAATGCAGACGCTGTATTGAATGGAGGATTGGATGAATTTATTAAAGCATATCTTTTGATGCAATAAATTTTCGGAACAGAGCATGATCCGCAATTGATCTATATTTTTTAAGGAATGAGAATATTATTTTTTTTATTGCTCCTTGTTTGTTCTTCATTCGCTGCAT
This sequence comes from uncultured Chitinophagales bacterium, assembly GCA_964437155.1. Taxonomy (GTDB): domain Bacteria; phylum Bacteroidota; class Bacteroidia; order Chitinophagales; family BACL12; genus UBA7236. The sequence continues at coordinate 2,676 of CAYTFT010000040.1, forward strand.
TTACGCAAAATTCTATTCATTTTACTGTCCTCGACAGCATTACACATTCTCCCCTTCCGGGTGTAAATGTTTTAATGCAGGATACAGACAACGGCGCATCAACCGATATCGACGGACATATTGTATTCGAAAATATTGCAAATGGTACTTTCACATTTTTATTTTCGATGATCGGCTATGATGAACGCACGCTGCTATTTACTTTTCCTGAAGCCGCAAACGGAGAACATATTATTTTATTATCAGAAGAAACGGAATTACTCGAATCGGTAACTGTTTTTTCAACACGAACGAATGCACGCATTGAAGATGAACCAACGCGCATTGAAGTGCTGGGACTGGAAGAAATGAATGAAGAAAGCAGTCTGGTGCCCGCCGGTATCGGAGGCCTGCTCGGCGATCTTGCCGTTATCACTTTACAGCGCACCAATGGTTTCAATGCAAATGATGCGGTGCGGATGGAAGGATTAGATGCGCGGTATACGCAAATTCTCCGCGACGGATTACCGGTATACGGCGGTGTTTCCGGAAGTCTGGGCGTGCTGGATATTCCGCCGCTAGACCTCCAGCAGGTGGAAGTGATCAAAGGAAGTAATTCTACCTTGTACGGAGGAGGTGCGATCGCCGGACTTATTAATTTCATTTCGAGAAGACCTACCGATTCCACACAAATTACTGTGCTTGTGAATGCAACATCCGTTAAGGGAATGAATTTCAGTTCGTTCACATCAAAAAAAACAGATGCTTTCGGCATTACATTATTTACCGGTCTCAATTTTAATTCCCCGTATACAAATCTCTCCGACGGATTTACCGTGATCCCCGATGAAAAAGAGCTCATCATTCATCCGCGTTTATTTTTTTATCCGGGCGATAAAACGGAGATCAATACCGGACTTACGCTCACACATGATAATATGCATGCGGGGTTTGCAGATGAATTGCAGGATGCAACAAGTAAAAATTATACCGAATCCAATTCAACGTTGCGGAATACGATCGACATACAACTTGATCATACAATTTCTGCCTCCAACCAGTTTTCTGTCAAATCAGCTTTCAGTTATTTCGACAGGACGTATGCCAACCAGGCGGAGGGAATTTCCATTTACGATCAGAATCTGTATGATATCCTACAGTATAATTTTTATGGTGAAGCGAATGATAAAATAGTGAGCGGAACGCATACCATAATTGCAGGCGCTAATCTCAGGTATTCTGATTATGATCAGAAAAGTTTTGGATTGCACTTTCAAAAAGATGCAGATATCACAACCGGATTTTTCGGACAGGATGACTGGCAGATCACAAAAAAATTCCTGATCGAGCCGGGAGCGCGCGTGGATATCACGAATAATTACGGAACGTTTTTCCTTCCGCGGCTTGCAATATTTTATAAGCCGGCGCATGCTGTTTCAATGCGGATGTCGGCAGGAACCGGATACAAAACGCCCGACAACCTTGCACTTTCTGAACCTGTATGGCAATTACAAAAGATCGGGAACACGATAAAAAGCGAACGCTCTGTCGGCGCGAATGCGGATATTAATTATACCACATTCATCCGCGATAAAACAGGCATTGAAATAAACCAGGCGTTTTATTATACGAAGATCCATGATCCGATGCGTATCGATTCTTCAGACATCGCATCCTATATTATTGTAAATGATAAATCCCCCGTTGAAAGTTTCGGCAGCGATACCTATGTGCGGCTCGATGCCGATCCGTTTGAATTTTATTTCGGATATAACCATACACTCGCAAAACAACATACCGATTCATTGGAAATTTATTCTCCGTTTAATCCGATGGATAAAGCCTCTGCCGTGGTCACCTTCGAACATAATAAATTACGCACAGGGATTGAATCCGGATATATCGCACATCAGTATTTGTATAACAACACACGCGTGCCGGATTACTGGGTATTTGCTGCAATGGTCTCCTGGAAAACGAATCATTGTTTATTTACGCTGAATTGCGAGAATCTCACCAATACATTACAACAAAAACAGGCGGGCTGGACAGACCTCGTATACGGAACCTCCGTGTCACCGGAATTCGCACCCGTTTGGGCGCCTGTAGAAGGCAGGGTCGTAAATTTTTCCGTTAAATTTGATCTGTGAGAAAAATCGTTCGTATTACACTTTTAATGATCCCGGCAGTTCTTCTGTCCGTATTCTTCAGTTGCAATAACGGCACGGCTCCCGAAAAAATATTTCCGCTCAGCGGGGATACTGTTCAGGCGGCATTCAGGCAATTTTACAGCACCGGATTAACACCTGATCCTGAAGTGAATTTTAAAGTGATGGTGAGCATGCAGGATGATGAAGTTGAATACCGTTACGAAAATTCCGTTGATCCCGACTGGATCATGAAACTGCATTTTCAGAAAAACGGAAATAGTTATGTTTACCGCAATGAAAATATTCTGCTCATTGATTCAACTGCATCAACTATAAACGAAAAAGAGATCATGGTTTATAAATATGATCTGAAAAACAATCCTGAAGGAACACATCTTATCACCATTATCAGCCGGGAATATGGCTGGATGGGTTACAGTATTGATCCCGCAGGAAACGGAATGGTATTAAATACTTTCGGCGGTGAGAAAATGGATAATAAATGGATGCAGTTAATGACCGACAAGGATACCGGTTTTTTCAGGTATCGTCACTGAAACGGTATTTCTATTCGCCGAGGATCTCCTCCAGTCTGCGCAGATCTTCTACTTTCCACGCATCAGCGGGTTTATCATATAAGCGCATCAGATACTGAATATATTCCTTCAGCACATCCGGATTGGAAGCAGGAAGAAAAAATTGCTCTGCAGGCTCGATATTCAGTTTTTTAATATAACTCGTGATCTCCCGGTCGCTGAACACAAGCCCTTTATTATAAGGATTGATATAAAAGAGAATTTCTTCTTTATTGAATTCGCTATCGGTAAAATCAGTGATATAATCTTTGGTGCGGGCCAGAATAAAATGATTGCTCAGGCGCACGCCATACACAGGAAGGTCGAGTTGCTGACACAATGCAAGATATAATAATCCGATGGAAAAATGATTGCCCTTGAATGCATCGAGCATATTATTGATATAACAATAGCGGATCTCATCATCATTATTCTGTAATCCAAGAAACTGATATTGGGAGAATATCGTCTGATTGACAACATTCATTTGCTCGAGCGGAGATAAATAATTATTGATGCCGATCCAGATATCTTTCTGAATGCGTGAAACAGATTTTACTATTTTTTCTTCATCGAGATCAGGATACTGATGCCGTGTAATGATCAGCAAACCTTTCAGCAGATCGGCGCTCTCATGCTCCATCCAGTCCTTGAGGTCCCTTTCTACCGAAATGAACTGAATTTTATGAATGATCTCTTCGATACGTTCCTGTGTAACTGCATCGGGGACAGATGTGTAAGCATCTTCCAGCTGATCGATCACCATGGGGCCATACGACAATAATTTTTCCGTAACATGGTCAACCACTTCCGGATCGTCATCGTCGAGCAGAGAAATAAGTGCCTGTATTTGTGTATCCGGAATCAATGAATAAATTAAATTCTATTGCAGATATAAAAACGTCTGACCTGTATTCATTATTTTTTAATCGTAATTATGCAGTGTATGGTCATGTATCCGGTTTTACTTCCGGACAGTTCCGGAATTATTTCTTTTTCGCAAATTTTCTTTTCCCTTTGCCCGAAGGTTCTGTATTGGCGATTATGGCTTCCACTTCCTCGAGGGTAAGATCCTGTGCAACTTTATCTTTCGGGATCTTATAGTTTTCCTTTCCCTTTTTAATATACGCGCCGTATAATCCGTTCAGCACCTGAATTCCCTGATCAGGAAAATCATGAATCAGTTTATTCTTATCCTTCAGTTCCTTTTCATCAATAATACGGATCGCTTCTTCCAGTGTAAGAGAGGCTGCTTCTGTGCCTTTTGGCAGCGAATAAAATTTGCTGTTATTCCGTACATAAGGCCCGAACCTGCCGATGCCCACTACCACTTCGCCTTCCCGGTAAACACCAATATTTTTTGGTAATTCGAATAATTTCAATGCTTCTGCGAGGGTGATATCCTGCATGTTCTGCGTTTTCAGCAGTCCCGCAAATTTCGGTTTCTTCGCATCGGGATTATTTTTCTGTTCTTTGGCGTCCAGCATCTCTCCCATTACCACCATCGGCCCGAACCTGCCCATCATGACTTTTACGGCTTCACCGGTTTCGGGATGATTGCCGAGTATCCGCTCGCCGGTAACTCTTTCAGCGTTTTGTGTAGTGTGTTTAAGATGCTCGTGAAACGGCTTGTAAAAATCATCTATCATTTTATGCCAGTCGATCTTACCGACGGCGATCTCATCAAACTGTTCTTCCACATTTGCCGTGAAATTAAAATCGAGTATCTGCGGAAAATTTTTGATGAGAAAATCAGTGACGAGAAATCCGAGATCCGTAGGAAATAATTTCTGCCGTTCAGAGCCATACACTTCTTTCAGGATTTTCTTTTCAATTTTCTGATCCCGTAATTCATATTGCACATACGTGCGTTCGATTCCCTCCTTATCCTTTTTCTCTACATATTCTCTTTTCTGAATGGTCGAGATTGTAGGTGCATAGGTAGACGGTCTTCCGATCCCCAGTTCCTCCAGTTTTTTTACCAGGCTCGCTTCTGTGTAGCGCGCTGCAGGCTTGGAAAATTTTTGTGCCGCCTGCATATCTGTGAGTTGTACCGGTTGTCCCGTTTTTAACGGCGGCAATAAAGTCGCATCATCATCTTTCTCATCTTCCAGCGCTTCCGTGTATACTTTCAAAAATCCGTCGAATTTAATGATCTCCCCTTTTGCCACCAGTTTTTCAGGAGTGGTGGAAATATTTACATCAACGATTGTTTTTTCCAGTTCCGCATCCGACATCTGCGAAGCCATTGTGCGTTTCCATATCAGTTTATATAATCGCTTGCCGTCATTTTCAAAATCGATGTCGGCATGTTCCATATATGTCGGCCTTATCGCTTCGTGTGCTTCCTGTGCACCGGAAGATTTTGTTTTATATCGTCTCGGATTGGAATACTGTGCCCCATAATTGGAAACGATCTCATTTTTTACTGCTTCGATCGCCTGCTCACTTAAATTAACAGAGTCGGTACGCATATAGGTAATATGTCCTTCCTCATATAATTTCTGTGCGATTAGCATGGTGCGGGAAACGGAAAATCCGAGTTTATTACTGGCTTCCTGCTGCAGCGTGGATGTGGTGAACGGAGCGGATGGTGTGCGTTTCGCCGGTTTAACGGTAATGGCGCCGATACTGAAACCGGCGTTAATACATTTTTGCAGAAACAGCGCAGCATCTTCTTCCTTCTCATATTTTTCGGGCAGCTCTGCTTTTAAATTATATTTTTTCCCGCTCTCATCTTCCACTTTAAAATTTGCGGAGATCTTATACGTGGAAGCAGAATTAAATGCGCTGATCTCCTGCTCGCGTTCAACGATCACTCTTACAGCAACACTTTGCACGCGGCCGGCGCTGAGTGATGTTTTCTGACTGATCTTTTTCCATAACAGCGGCGATAATTCAAATCCCACAATGCGGTCGAGTATCCTGCGCGCCTGTTGCGCATCCACAAGATTGATATCAATAAAGCGCGGTGATTTTACCGCCGATTCGATCGCCTTTTTTGTGATCTCGTGAAAAACGATGCGTTTTGCATTTTTCGCATTAAGTCCGAGCACCTCACATAAATGCCAGGAAATGGCCTCCCCTTCGCGGTCCTCATCCGTTGCCAGCCAAATCTCTTCTGCACTCTTCGCCAGTTTTTTTAATTCTTTCACCAACGATTCCTTATCGGCGGGAACAATATAATTCGGCTCATAATTTTTTTCGAAATTGATACCGAAATTATTTTTTTCAAGATCGCGGATATGCCCGTAACATGACTTCACAACAAAATCCTTCCCCAGAAATTTCTCTATGGTTTTTGCCTTTGCAGGCGACTCCACAATCATTAAATTTTTTGCCATCAGGTTGTCTTAACTGTGTGCAAAGATAAATTTCTCCCGAACAAACAAGGATGCGGGAATATTTTTGAGGGTGCACATACAACCTTCTGCCCTGTTGATTTGTTCTTTTGGAAGTAACTTTGACGCATAATTTTCCGCAATGCAAATTACCGAAGCGAACATCATAAATGCACTCAGAAATGTTGACGATCCCGATCTGAAAAAGGATATTGTGAGTCTGGGAATGGTAAAAAATTTAGTGGTCGACGGCAAGAAGGTCGCATTTACGGTGGAACTCACAACGCCCGCCTGTCCAATGAAGGAGGACATTAAGCACGCCTGCATCACTGCCGTAAAACATCTGGTGGACAAAGAGGCGGAGGTGGATGTGACCATGAGCGCAAGGGTTTCCTCCATGCGCGGTAACAACGAACTTTTACTTCCGGGTGTGAAGAATATTATTGCCGTTTGTTCCGGCAAAGGCGGTGTTGGTAAGTCGACCGTTTCGGTGAATCTTGCATTGGGTCTGGCAAAGACCGGCGCGAAGGTGGGAATTATGGATGCCGACATTTATGGTCCGTCGATCCCGATCATGCTGGGATTGAAGGATCAGAAGCCGCGGGTGGTGGAAGAAAACGGAAAGGCCATGATGATACCCATCGAAAAATATGGTATCAAAACCCTCTCGATCGGGTTTCTCGTTGAGGATGCGCAGGCGGTGGTCTGGCGCGGTCCCATGGTGAGTTCCGCTCTCAGGCAGTTTGTCACCGATTGCATCTGGGGAGAACTGGATTATCTCATTATCGACCTTCCGCCGGGGACAGGTGATATTCATTTAACGCTGGTGCAAACAGTTCCGGTAACAGGGGCGATCATCGTCACCACACCACAGGATGTTGCACTCGCTGATGCAAGAAAAGCAGCGGCCATGTTCCGGATTCAGAATATTAATGTTCCCGTTATCGGTATTGTAGAAAACATGGCCTATTTCACCCCGGCAGAACTGCCGCAGAATAAATATTATATTTTCGGTGAGGGGGGCGGAAAGAAATTCGCGGATGAACTGGGTGTTCCGTTACTCGGACAGATACCGCTGGTGCAAAGTATCCGCGAAGGCGGAGATTCCGGAAAACCGGTTCTGTTGCGTGAAGATGATACAATAACCGCCGCAGCTTTTGAAGAAGTAATTAATAACACCGCAAGGTTCATTTCCATCCGCAACGAAGAATCGTCTCCCACCAAAGTCGTGGAGATCGTGCGGTAACCAAACCAATTCCTTAATTTTGCAGTTAACAGGCAAATGGCAATTACAAAAGATATATATGATAAGGTGGAATCGTCTCTGGATACCATCAGGCCTTATCTGAACCAGGACGGCGGCGACATCAAAGTGGTGGAAATTACAGATGATTTTATTGTGAAAGTGAAACTGGTAGGCAACTGCGAAAGTTGTCCGATGAGTTTTATGACGATGAAAGCCGGGGTTGAACAAAGTATCCGCAACGCCATTCCCGAGATCAGATCTATCGAAACGGTGGGCGCCTGAGAGGAAGAATAGAAAATCTTTCAAAGAATACCATTTCATTTCCCGATCACAATCCACAGGTTATGGATAGTGGAAGACTACGAGTCTCCCTTGCACTTCCTATCTTTCCACCGGATTTTTTTTACCCGCAATCCACTACAGCATGACACGTGAGCAACTCATCCGGTCCATCAAAACAAAACGTTCGTATTTATGCGTGGGGCTGGATACAGATCCGGATAAGATCCCTGCATTTCTGCTGCAGGAAAAAGATCCCGTTTTCGAATTTAATAAAGCCATCATTGATGCCACAAGGGACCTTTGTGTTGCGTATAAACCCAATATCGCATTTTATGAAGCGCTTGGTGCCAAAGGCTGGGAAAGTCTTGAGAAAACTGTCCGCTATATCGGCACAGACCATTTTACCATTGCAGATGCAAAACGCGGTGATATAGGTAATACTTCTGCAAAATATGCGGAAGCTTTTTTCAAAACGATGCCTTTTGATGCCGTTACGGTCGCACCGTACATGGGTGAAGATTCCGTTACGCCTTTTCTCACATTTGAAAATAAATGGGTGATACTGTTAGCGCTCACATCCAATAAAGGAAGCCGCGATTTTCAATTTATGCGGGAGGAAAACGAATCGCTTTTTGAACGTGTGATCCATCACGGACAAAAATGGGGCTCCGCAGCGAATATGATGTTTGTGATCGGCGCCACACATCCGGATTATTTTAATCAGATAAGAAAGCTTGCCCCCGATCATTTTTTTCTGGTTCCCGGTGTGGGTGCGCAGGGCGGCGACCTCGAAGCCATTTCCAGAAACGGATTAAATAAGGATTGCGGATTGCTTGTTAATTCCACCCGCGATATTATTTATGCTTCACAAAATATGGATTTTGCAGAAAAAGCCCGCGAACGCGCAATGTCGGTGCAAAATCAGATGGAATTGTTATTGCAGGAAATGCAGATCATCTGACCAACCATTTTTTTCTCCATCCATTAATAGTTCCGGATAATACATTCCGGTTTTGATTTCCGAACGAGGAAGTATATCTTTAGTGAATTGTTTATTCACTTTAAAAACCCTTACCTTGAACGAATCATTTTTCCAGTATATCTGGAAGATGAAGCTATTCGATGCTTCATCCCTTTTCACTACGGATGGCGAACCCGTCACCATTATTTACAACGGCGATCATAATTTTCATTCCGGACCTGATTTTCTGAATGCGCGTATACGCATCGGCGATACTTTGTGGGCGGGAAATGTTGAATTGCATATCCGGTCGGGTGACTGGGCCGCACATAAACACAGCAATGATAAAGCCTATGATAATGTGATACTGCATGTTGTTTTTATTCAGGATACCGATACGGTGCATTTGCCCACTATAATTTTACAGGATCGCATTGACATGCAATTGCAGAATGTTTATTCGATGATGATGCAGACTGCCGCATGGGTCCCCTGCGAAAAAAGTATTGCGCAGGCGGGATCACTCATCATAAAAGACCAGATAAGCAGGGTGCTTATTGAAAGGCTTGAACATAAATCGCTGCAGATAGAGCAGCGTCTCGCAGTAAATACTTTCGACTGGGAAGAAACGTGTTATCAGTTGATCGCGAGAAATTTCGGCACGCATATCAATGCAGAACCTTTTGAACGGGTAGCACGCAGTCTGCCGCTGAAACTCATCCGCAGACATTTTAATCAACCGTTTCAGATCGAGGCAATGCTTTTCGGGCAGGCAGGATTTCTTGAAGCGAATTTCCGCGAGGTATATCCAAATCAGTTACAGG
>CAYTFT010000041.1:0-12016 GCA_964437155.1 uncultured Chitinophagales bacterium
CTCCGTGTATTTCAGAAAAGAATTTACTATCGCAGATAAAACAAAACTTACTGAAGCTATTTTAAGCATGGATTACGATGATGGTTTTATTGCATACATCAACGGTGTGGAAATAGCAAGGATGAACATGACCGGTACACCAACATATAATACATTCGCTACAGCAAGTCATGAAGCAGTGATGTATACAGGTGGCGTTCCGGAAACGTTTACAATTGATCCGGTTTTACTTGCAGGATTACTCATCGATGGTGTGAATGTATTAGGTGTTGAAGTGCATAATCAATCCACCGGTTCCAGCGATATTACCGGAAGAGCTTTTTTGCATTTTGGAGTTTCCACTCCTGAAGTATTTTATTTTGATAATCCTGCATGGTTCGCCGGTGGAGCCACGGCAGAAAATATCCATACAAATTTCAAGATCTCCAATGGTGAAACAATATGTCTTTTTGATGCAACCGGAATTATGCTGGACACAGTTTCCATCAACGCAATACAGACAGGTCATGTGCGTGCACGCATCAGCGATGGCGGCGGATGGTGCATTCTGGAAACGCCCACACCGGATGCTGTAAATACAGGAACCTGTTATACAGCTTATGCCGATGCACCGTATTTTGTTACACCCGCCGGATTTTATACCGGAAGTGTAAGTGTGGAGATCGCAGGCACAAATGTTTACTATACGGAAGACGGCAGTGTGCCGACAGAATTATCGGATGATTATATTTCTCCCTTTTCAGTTTCAAATACAGAGTCGGTAAAAGCGCGGAGTTTTGAAGCCGGTAAATTACCGAGTGCGGTTGTTACATCAACTTATTTATTGGATGAAACCACTACTTTACCGGTTGTTGCGATGAGCGGCGACCCATGCGATATATTTGACCTGGGCGCAACCTGTATCGGTGCATATGACAATGCCGTTGGCTGGGAACCCGATAATCCGCAGGCACCTGTTACCATTGAATATTTTACGGAAGATAAAATCCGCCGCTTCGAATCCAATGTGCGTTTTGAAGTAGCAGGCAATTCTTCAATAGCATATAATGCACAACGCAGTCTTGGATTTACCTGTGATGAAGAATTTAATAATACCGGAGATATCACCTATAATATTTTTTCGGATGATAAACCCGTTATCGAAACGCTGCATGCATTCAGACTGCGCCAGCAGGACCAGGATGCAACCGGTGCACGCATGAAAGATGTGATCGGCAACAGAATGGGATTACCTACACATGCAGTTGCAGCAGGATATCAGAATGTGGCTTCTTTTATTAACGGAGAATACTGGGGGCATTACACTGCACGCGAAGAACTGGATGCCGAATTTATCCGCGATAATTTCGGATGTGATCCCGACAGCATTGATCTGATACGCACGGGTTACGGCGGCGATGTCTGGTATGAAGTGGAAGCAGGAACGGATACAGCATTTTTTAATCTCGTGGATTTTATCACCTTGAATGATATGACGGATCCAACGTATTATGCTGCCGCGCTCGACAAGATCGATATGGAAAACTGGGTGGATTATTTTGCACTGGAAATATTTATTGAAAATGAAGAATGGCTCGACCTCCTCGAAAATAATATCCGCATATTTAAATCCTATAGTCCGGATATGAAATGGAAATATATGCTCTGGGATCTTGCGTATGGTCAAAGTTGCGCATCGTGCAATACACTGCAGGGAAGTTTATCCAATCCATGGAACAGCAAGTATTGCGACATGTTTAATTCCATGCTCGAGAATACCGAATTTAAAAATTATTTTGTCGATCGGTTTGCCGATCTCATCAATTATTATTTTACGGCAGAGATCACGGGAAATCTGATCGATGAAAATCACGATGAACTGGAGCCGGAAATCCCTGCACAGAATGCGAGATGGTACACCGGCTCTCCAACTACCTGGAATAATAATGTGAATAACCTGAAGAATTTTTATTCCAACAGGATCGGATATCAGCGCACACATATTAATTCTTATTTCGGACTCAGCGGACAGGTAAGTGTAACAATTGATGTAAATCCTCCGGGGGCCGGGTATATTAAAATATCTACCATCATTCCTCAGGAATTACCCTGGACAGGCGTTTATTTTAACGGCGTACCGGTTACATTAACTGCTGTTCCGAATCCGGGTTATACATTTGTTGACTGGGATGATAATGTTTTTATTGCGGATGAAACTGTATCTGCATTCACTTCTAATTTTACAACCTCCACCAGCTTTACTGCTAATTTTACGGGCGCCGCCATTCCGAATCCCGTAGTGATCTCTGAAATTAATTACAACAGTGACCCGTCTATTAACAGCGGTGACTGGATCGAATTACATAACACTTCTGCAACCGAATTAGATATAACGGATTATGTTTTCAGCACAGATTTATATTATAACAAATATCAGGTACCGACATCCACTGTAATTCCGGCGAACGGATATCTTGTTATTGCAGCAGATCCTGAAATATTTGCTGCCCAATATCCTGCTGTCACGAATATGATCGGCGGATTTACATTCGGTATTAAAGACAGTGGTGATTCCATCACATTAAAAGATTTCGGCGGAACCATTTTATCTGCATTTTCTTTTGGCGATCAGTATCCATGGCCGGAAACGGCTGATCAGTTTGGCCGCACGATGGAGCGCAATGCAGCGCTTACAGATCCTGCACTTCCGGCATCCTGGTTCGCAGGTTGTATCGGCGGATCACCGGGAGAAGCGTATGCACCGTGTAATGAAAATCCGCTCGTAGACGAGATCAATTATCATGCTTCAGCACTGGAAGATGCAGGCGACTGGTTTGAATTATATAACAGCGGAACAGGTACATTCGATATCAGCGGATGGACGCTGAAAGACCGGAACGACAATGCATTTATTGTTCCGGCAGGAACCCTGATCGGTGCAGATGATTATATTGTTTTTTATGCGGATGAAATTAAATTCTCAACACAATTTCCTTCCGTTACAAATAAGGTTGGCCCTTTTACATTCGGTTTGAATAATGATGATGATATAATCCGTTTGTATGATGCAGATGGTATTATTTACCAGAGTTTGTTTTATGATAATATGACACCATGGCCGTTATCTCCTGATGGTGGCGGTACAGCATTGCAGATAGTATCCGTTGCCGGTGATCTGAATGATCCGGGGAACTGGATAGAATCCTGTCCGGAAGGGACACCCGGCACCGCATTTATTTCACCATGCACCACAGAAATTATCAGCGAACAAACCACAGGCTTCGTATTCCTGTATCCGAATCCCGCAAATACCGTTATTCATGTGCAGATACCGGATGCTGCAATCGGCACTTCACTTTTCATAACAGATATTACAGGAAAAGATCTGATCAGTTTGACAACCGGCACTGATAAATACCTTGATATTAATATTGCCGGATTATCACAGGGAATGTATCTTATCCGTATAACCGGTGGCAACACGCAATATAAAGCTTCCTTTGTGAAGAACTGATAAAAATTTCTGTATAAAAAAACCGCATTGATTACCAATGCGGTTTTTTTAACCTATGCAATTCAAATATCAGAACCCAACGCATGCTTCGAACATCATGCCTTTGAATCCAAGTCCGCTTCTGTAATCAGTTGTTTTGAAATTATCATATTTCTGATCAACATATTCCAGTTTGATAAGCAGGTTTTCAGTTGGGAACCAACCTGCTGCGATCTGCATACGGTTTACGTTGATATCACCATCATCCTCAGTATATCCGAACAAACGGCCGGTTACGGTATTGTAACGGACGCCGACATAGCATTGTTCGTTTTCAAGAAAACGGTATATAATCTGTGCGGCCATCTGATTGAAAGTACGGTCAACAGTATCTGTTTTAGTAGTGGCAGATAATTGTCCGTTACCGGAAGCCATTTCATAAGTTCCGAATACTTCCAGTCCGTGGAATTTCACAAACGGGTTGATCATAATGGCAGTTACAGAAGTTGTGAATCCCGGATTTATTCTTCCGGAAAATGCCTGTGCTATCGGAGTGGATGCAATGTAAGTAGTTCCGGAAGCAACGATCTGCGGTTCACCTGCAAGATAATAACGGGAACCTGCGCGGTCACCACCATATAAAGTATTACGTGAAATACCGCTGTTGGTATAAACGGAACCTGTGAGCCTTACACGAAGGTCATCGTTCAGCTGTTTGTCATATCCTATTTTACCGTAAATGGACGGATGCCTTGATAAGGTATCTGCTGTGGTAGGATCGATGAACGGAGAAAGATCGGCATTCAATAATCCGGAGGATAAACCGAGCATTGCAATAATACCGTTGTCAGGTTTTGCATACACCTCACCGGCAATCTCAGTTGCAAATGCATCCATGATATTTTCACCCACAAACGGGTTATAGATACCATTCGCATTATCTGTCCTGTAAAAATGCGCATCACCATAATTCACTTCCATATCACCCACTTTTACGGTGAAGTTTTTAGTAAACCATTCAGGGCTGCCGAACATAGGTAATTTATCTACCTGAATGTAACCGCCTTTTACCCAGAATTCGTTGTGGTGACGGGCCGACATATAATTTTCCAGTTTAACTGCAATACCATCTGCCAGTTGTGCGGTCAGAATAAGGTTTGCAGTTGCGAGGTTAAAACCCGGCTGCAAAGGATATACTTTGTTTTTATTAAAAGAGCTGTCTCCGTTATACAGAACAGGAACTACGTCAGCACTATTGGAGTTGGATAACGCCTGGTATTGTTGCGTAAATCCACCACTTATTTTTAACTGAAATCCTGTGAAAGGCACGCGGTCTGCTTTTGTGGTTTCAAATACATTAAGACCGGCTTTATCATAAGGCCTGTCGTAATTGATCTTGTTATTCTGATTGTTTTGTGCCTGCAATCCAAAGGTTGCGCACAACAAGGTTATCAGGATAATAATGCTAAAACTGATTGACTTTTTCATATCATTTGATTTTATATAGGTTAATTGAATGTTTAATTACTTCATTAAATAGTTTAATTTGAATTTGATAGTGATATCATTTCCAACTTGCATGGCGCCCATCATCGCTGTTGGCGGATCAATACCAAAATCGGTCATTTTGATCGCCTTGCTGGTTTCAATATAGATCTTGCCATTTTCCTTTACATAAACAGTCCCGTTGATATCCACGTTTTTGGTAACACCCGCAATGGTGAGATCACCGTTCACTTTAACTGAATACCCTGTTCCGCTTTTTGTCATGGATTTGATTGATGACATTTTAAAAGTGATATAAGGATGTTCCTCCCCTTTCAGGGCATCATAGGTTTTATTGTCCATGATGGATCCTTTATCACTTTTAATGGATTTGACGGAAACTTTCAGATAGAGTTTCTGAATGGAAAAGGAACCGTCGGGATTCCATAACACAGCACCGTCACCTGTGGCGGTTTGTGCTTCTTCCTCCCAGTCATGTACGTTGGAGGTTCCTTCTATCGTGATTTTATGGTCGCCTGCTAATACGTATTGATTCTGGCAAAACACTTTTGAACCTGATAACAATAGGGCGAAAACGAATATGAGCCTGATGATTTTCATTTTTTAGTGTTTTGATCTTTGTTCTTAAATCAATGCAAAGTAATTTCTGTCAATCGCAATTTGTAATGATAAAAATACTACCTCAAAGTGATTTAAGTCACCGGATACTATATGACGCTACCTAACTTTGTAGCAAATTATCGACACTATTTTTTACCGGATTCAATTAATAAATTGGAAAGGTGAGGTTGTCCTCGGTTTAAATGAATTACTTTTAAAGAAAAAAATATGAAACGTGTTTTAGCCGCTTATTTCACCGCTGTGGTTGTATTACTGATCTTCAGTTATGCAGCCTTGTATATTTCGATCTACTTTTTCCCCAGGATCGCGGAACAATATTTTGATCCTTTATTTTCTTCCAGCAGCAAGCGGACTTTCCTGTATTTTGCCCATCCGTTCATTGTTGCTCTTGCGCTGAAATATTTCTGGCAGCGTTTCCGGCATATGTTTAAGGGCAATACGATCAAAAGAGGTTTGGAAGTAGGACTCGTGTACGGATTTATTGCGGTTTTACCCGCGATGTGGGTCACCTTCAGCGGAATTTCCGTTTCCATCAGTGTTGCCATGACATGGGTACTTTACGGCACCATTCAGGGAATGATCGCAGGCGTAATTTATGCGAAGATGAATCCCTGAACACAGGATATGAATAAGCAAAAAGCCCGGAAATTCCGGGCTTTCGCATATATGTTATTGGGTATTTTTCGCCTTCCACTTGGCAAGCGTCTCATCGTCATCCATTGCCGGCACCGTCTTCAGATAATTGTATAAAGCCTCTATTTCCACATCGGTCATTAACCCGAGTGCATCCCAGGGCATATACTTGGGGTCAAGCTTTTTACCCTCAGGTGTGGTTCCTGTATGCAGTGTTTCACTGAATTGCTCCAGGCTCCATTTACCGAAATTACCCTTCGGTGTAAGGTTCGCACCCGGAGGAGAAACAGGATCAGGTGTTTTCTTTCCATTCAGCTTTTCTCCATGGCAGGTCCAGCAGCCGTGGATCTTCATTGTATAATATCCATATTCCACGGAGGTCCCGTACTCAGGAGCCGTTACGGGTTTGGTGTCCTTCAGGTCGAGAAGTTCAACATTATAAAGGGTTCCGAACATCCCGGCCCCTGCAAGTACCTGGGCAAAGGTGGTAAACTTCGGATCAGGCCAGGTTTTATCGCTCACGGGTACCGATTGCAGGTATCCGATAAGTGAACCAAGGTCGGCATCGCTCAATAAATTGAAATCTTCAACCGGCATAACAAATAAACCATGACCATCGGGCTTCACACCATATTTGATCGTCCTGACATAATCGATATCCTTATAATCTTTGGTTCGTCCGCCCCGTGTAACGTTGGGCGCCGGAACCGTTCCAAGTTTAGGATCATTAAAAAATTCCTTTCCGCCAAAGTCGCCGCCGTGGCAACCGGAACACATGGAAGCCGCCAAAACAGCGCCTCTTGCAAGTGAAGCAGAATCGGATAAGATGGTGATATTGGGCGGGCTCACCTCGTATGACTTTTTAGCCATACCCTTGTAACGCTGGATCATAACCACAGTAGCAATTACAATAATGATAACGAGAGATAGAACTACTATCCCAAGCCACTTAAAAAATTTACGCATGGATTTTCGGGTTTTGAGTGAATGAATGTTTCGATGGTGAAAATAATTTGTTTTTCCCAAATTACCGCAATCTGCCCACTCATAAATTCGGACTATTTTTGCGGGATGTGGAAGAATAATATCCTGGAAGCGATCGGCAATACGCCGCTGATTAAATTGAATACTATTGTAAAAGATATTCCTGCAACGGTGCTGGCGAAAGTGGAAACCTTTAATCCCGGAAATTCCATCAAGGACCGCATGGCATTGAAAATGATCGAGGATGCTGAAAAAGACGGCCGGCTGCAACCCGGAGGTACTATTATCGAGGGCACTTCAGGTAATACGGGGATGGGACTTGCCATCGCCGCAATTATAAAAGGATATAAATGCATTTTCACGACTACCGATAAACAAAGTATCGAAAAAGTAAATGCATTGAAGGCATTTGGTGCCGAGGTAATTGTATGCCCAACGGATGTGGATCCTGAGGACCCGCGCAGTTATTATTCTGTTTCCTCGCGGTTGATCAGGGAAGTGCCGAATTCGTGGAAGCCGAATCAATATGATAATCCGAGCAATGCAGTTGCCCATTATGAAACAACTGGTCCGGAAATTTGGGAACAAACGGATGGCCGCATCACGCATTTTGTCGCCGGTGTCGGAACAGGCGGAACCATTTGCGGAACAGGAAAATTTCTGAAGGAAAAAAATCCGGATATAAAAGTCTGGGGTATCGATACCTATGGAAGTGTTTTCAAAAAATATAAAGAGACCGGCATCTTCGATAAAAACGAAATTTATCCTTATGTAACCGAAGGCATCGGTGAGGACTTTTTACCGCAGAATGTAAATATGGACCTCATCGATTATTTTGAAAAAGTTACCGATAAAGATGCCGCTGTTATGACGGCAAGAATTGTAAGAGAAGAAGGGATCTGGGTGGGGAATTCATCGGGTTCGGCCTTGCAGGGGCTCATACAACTCGGACATCATTTTAAAAAAGAGGATGTGGTAGTCGTAATTTTTGTTGACCACGGCACGCGCTATCTCGGTAAAATGTTCAACCCCGACTGGATGTTAAAAATGGGGTATATCGACAAGTCGGGACTCACCGCCAAAGACCTTATTTCTTCCAATCAGATCGGCGAATTAATTTCCGTTGATAAACATATTAAGGTGGCGCAGGCATTACAGGTGATGATGCAAAATGATTTCTCACAAATGCCTGTAACCGACGGCGGACGCATTGTTGGTTCCATTAATGAATCCCATTTGTTTAATGCGATCCTGAAAAATCCCGAAATAAAAAATGAAGCCGTTGACGCGATCATGCAACAGGCATTTCCGTTTATTGATATTTCCACTTCCATTGATGCACTTGGCAAAATGCTTACAGGCGACATCCATGCTTTGCTTGTGAAAGACTTTAAAGTGGATAAAACATATATCATCACAAAACACGATGTGATGCAGGCATTAACAAGATAAATGCATTGCACAGATCAGTTACACAGAAGTATTGAAATAACCTGTCCGCCAAAGCGGATCGTATCACTCGTACCTTCCCAAACTGAATTATTATTTGACCTGGGACTGGAAAATAATATTTGCGGAATTACAAAATTCTGCGTGCATCCTCCCCAATTAAAAAAAACAAAAACTATTATCGGCGGCACAAAAAATCTGCGCATGCAGATGATAAGCGATTTGCAACCGGATCTTATTATTGCCAACAAGGAAGAAAATGACCGCGCACAAATAGAGATACTTGCAAAAGAATTTCCCGTCTGGATCTCCGATATCAGAAATTTTGCTGATGCCCTGGAAATGATCCGGCATATCGGGATCATCACCAACACAGATACGAAAGCAGCGACGATTATCGAAAAGATCATGACCGCGAGGGAGACATTTACTTCCGGGTTCCGCCGGGATACAATTTTGCCTGATGTAATTTACCTCATCTGGAAAGACCCGTACATTTCTGTTGGTGGCGATACCTTCATCCATGCTATGCTGGAACTGGCAGGGTTTCAGAATCGCTTAGCCGGTATGGCGAGATATCCTGCTATAACGGAAGACGATCTCCGCACCTTAAACCCCCGCGTTGTATTGCTTTCTTCGGAACCCTTTCCTTTTAAACCGGACCATTGCGCCGCCATACAAAAAATTTTACCGGATGCAGTTGTACGGCTCGCCGACGGAGAGGCGTTCAGCTGGTATGGAAGCCGCATGCAGTATGCATTTGAGCACTTTACTGCGCTGCAGAAAAGTATTTCAGGTTCTCTTTCAGAAAAACTTCCATAAGCAGGGCTGTTTTGCTATCTTTGCGGGCTCAAATACCCGACCAATGGTTACCAATGATGTTAAACTGTTTTCAGGCACTACCAGCAGGTATCTCGCTGAGAAGGTGGCCGATTATTACGGACAACCATTGGGGAAAATATCCATTGACAAATTCAGCGACGGCGAATTTCAGCCGAATATCCTGGAAAGTGTGCGTGGAAGTTATGTGTTTTTGATCCAGAGTACGTTCTTTCCTTCTGATAATCTGATGGAGCTGTTATTGATGATCGATGCGGCTAAGCGCGCTTCGGCTTCTTATATTACGGCGGTAATTCCGTATTTCGGACTTGCACGCCAGGATCGTAAGGACAAGCCCCGCGTTTCGATCGGGTCAAAACTGGTGGCAGAATTACTTACTGCTGCGGGTGCTAACAGAATTGTTACGATGGACCTGCATGCGGACCAGATCCAGGGATTTTTCGATATTCCCGTTGACCACCTGAGTTCAACCGCTATCTATGTTCCTTACATTGAAGAAAATCTCGACCTCACCGATGTGATATTTGCTTCTCCCGACGTAGGCAGCACGAAACGCAACAGACGATATGCCGTTCACTTTAATACGGAACTGGTGATCTGCGATAAATACCGGAAAAAAGCAAACGAAATTGCAGAGATGACGGTGATCGGTGATGTATCCGGTAAAGATGTTATCATGATCGACGATATCGTGGATACAGGAAATACGCTGGCAAATGCTGCCAACCTGATGAAAGAAAAAGGCGCCAAAACAGTTCGCGCATTTTGCACGCATCCGGTACTGAGCGGCAAAGCATATGAAACAATTGAAAATTCGGCGCTGGAAGAGGTTGTGGTAACAGATACTATTCCGCTTAAAAGAGAATCATCTAAGATCAGAGTGCTGTCTTCTGCAAAATTATTTGCAAGGGCGATCAGAAATACACATGAACACAGAAGTATCAGTTCCCTTTTTATCAATAACTGATCAGACAAAACAGAACAAAAGATATTTTCCGGGAATATGATCCGGAAATGCAATTCAAAAAACAATAATTAATTAAATCAAAAACAAAACAATGCAAACGTTCAACTTGGAAGGGAAACGCAGGGCACAGGTAGGTAAAGTGGCAGCAAGAACTGCCCGTACCAACGACATGGTTCCGTGTAATCTCTATGGTGATGGCGAAAACATTACTTTCGAAGTAACCAAACCCTCATTGAAAAACCTGATGTATACGCCTAATGTGTACAAAGTGATCCTGAATATCGATGGCACTTCGTACGAAGCATTAATGCGTGAGATCCAGTTTCACACCGTAACGGATGAGATCCAGCACATCGATTTCTTACAATTAAACGACAAAAAGAAAGTTACCTGCGTGGTGCCTATTAAGCTTGTCGGGCAGTCGATCGGTGTAAAAGGCGGAGGAAAACTTGTACAGCGCGTTAGAAAGGCAACGGTTAAAGCTTTCCCGAAAGATCTCGTCGACAAAGTGGAAATCGATGTAACGGATCTGGATGTAAGCAAGACCATCAGGCTTGGAGACATTAAAATAAAAAACGTTGAAGTATTGGGATCCAAAAGCATCCCGGTAGCAACCGTTATTTCTCCGCGCGCACTTAAGGCCCTGGCTGATGCAGCCGCTGCTGCTGATGCTGCTGCTAAAACTGCTGCTCCTGCCGCTACGACAGTTGCTGCACCGGAAGCCGCAAAAGAGGAAAAGAAAGACTAATATTTTCACCTGCATTAACGAAGCAATTTCTGATCAACAGATAATGAGATTGCTTCGTTTTTTATTTTATATAATTTTACTGTTCGCTTATTCATCCGGTATATGAAATATCTCATCGCAGGGCTTGGTAATTTCGGTATCGATTACGTACATACCAGGCATAATATCGGATTTGAGGTGCTGGAATTTCTCGCCGCAGAAAAAGGTGTTGTATTTGATGCAAAGCGGTATGCCGATCGTGCAGAATTCCGCTACAAGGGTAAAATATTTGTCCTCATCAAGCCGACCACTTATATGAATTTAAGCGGCAAAGCAGTTAAATACTGGCTTGAAAAAGAAAATATTCCCATAGAAAATCTTTTAGTTGTTACAGATGATATTAATTTACCTGTCGGCAAGATCCGCATCCGGAAAAATGGAAGCGATGGCGGACATAACGGATTAAAGAATATTCAGGAACTCCTGCAGACAAATCAATATACACGTTTGCGATTTGGCGCTGCCGGAGAATTTCACAAAGGACAACAGGTGGATTTTGTTTTAGGAAAATGGGACACCGAAGAAAAAAAGATCGTTGACCATGCAATAAAGAAATCTGCAGAAGCTATAGAATCCTTCGTACTGGAAGGAGCCGATAAAGCGATGAACCGGTTTAATTAATTTTCTTCCTTCTCCCCCGGTGGCAGCAAGGCTTTCATGGAATCAGGTATTGTATACGGCTTTGAAAAAAACCGCAGCACGGCATTATTAAATAATACCGGCGATTCCTGCGGAATAAAATGTGTAGAATTCGCAA
>CAYTFT010000042.1:0-11990 GCA_964437155.1 uncultured Chitinophagales bacterium
GAATTTCGTTTATAATAAGTTTCGCCAGAAACCTCTGCGCCCTCTGCTCCTCTACAAGTATTATTCTATCCTCTGCGTGAAACTGAAAAGTTTAAAGGTTTGAATGGTTTGAAAGGTTTTCAGGTTTTCACGTTGAAAAATAATCAACCGATTGACGATGATCCTTTCGATTCTCGACTCCCGATTCTCGTTTCTCGATTACCGATTCTCGTCTCCCGACTCCCGATCCTGTTCGCTGAACCATTCCTGCATATCCTTAAAAATATTTTTTGCGGGCGGAATTAAAGTACCGACCGTTGCAATTGTTTCCGGCGCCATGGGTTCAACCGTCTCGAAAATAATGGAATCGGTTTTCGCATCTGCAGCGATGAGCTGCATATTATTTAAATAAAATAAAATCGTAGAATACAGCAGCGTCCAAACAAGTCCCCATACCAGCGCGCCGGCGATCTGATTCAGCAAATTCATTTTCAGTAATTTGAAAAATCCTTCCAGCGCTTCTTCGATAAGGCGAAAAATAAGATATATCAGTACAAAAACCGCAACAAAGGAAATCAGCGGAAGATATTTTGACGATACGTTAAACCATTTATCAATGTACACGGCAGCGACCTGACTGAAATGTACAGCGGCCATAATGCCGATGATGAGTGCTACCAGTGTCACCACAGAATGGATCACGCCTTTTTTAAACCCGTAGATGAGGGCAAGAAGAAGGATGAGGGCGTAAATAATGTCGATGAGCATAGATTAGTATCGGGTGTCGGGTATCAGGTATCGGGTATCGGGTATCGGGTATCAGGTATCGGGCCTGCCTGCCGCATTTAAGGCAGGTATCGGGTATCAGGTATCGGGTATCAAGTATCAGGCATCAAGTATCGGGTATCAAGTATCGGGTATCAAGTATCAGGTATCGAGTATCAGGATCGGTACGGGTAAAATAAATTTTTAAAATAAGAATTCACTCGTTGTCATGAGAATCTCATTTCATCTTTCATTTTTCATATTTCATCTTTCATTTTTCATTTCCCCCCCCCTTATCCCAGCATCTCTTTCACGATCGCCGAGATCATTTTCCCATCAGCCTTTCCTGCGAGTTGTTTTGTAGCCGTTCCCATCACCTTGCCCAGGTCCTGTGGTCCGCTTGCACCAACGGATGCAATTATGCCGCTGAGAATGGTGCGAAGTTCACTTTCTTCCATTTGTTTCGGAAGAAACTGTTCGATCACGGCGATCTCTTCGGCTTCCACCGCTGCGAGGTCGGCGCGGTTTTGCGTGGTATAAATTTCAAGGCTTTCCTTCCGTTGTTTCACCAGTTTCTGGAGGACCTGCATTTCTTTTTCAGAAGATAACTCTTCGGCTGCACCCTTTTCGGTTTTTGCCAGTAATAAGGCGGATTTAATTCCGCGCAAAGCGCGCAGCTTTCCTTCTTCTTTATTTTTCATGGCAGATTTAATGCCTTCGTTTACCTGATCGAATATGCTCATACTTACTTATTTTGTTAGTGGACAAATTTCGGATTAATTGACGGATATTCCAAGGGAATTAGTGATGCAAAATATTTCCGGGATTTTAAAAACGAATTGTGCTAATTCATTTTGATCCGGTGCATATTTTTATTGTATTTTTTCTTTACATGAACGGTACAGAAATTTATCACGAATTATTTCCCGCAAGCACCTTCCTGTAATACGCTTCATATTTCGGCAATATATTTTCCAGTGAAAATGTATTTGCCTGATGAATTGCGTTCTTTCTGAATTGCGAAAGCCGTTCATTATCTTCCAGAATATGAATGGCATGTTGCGCCATATCTTCCACATCACCTACATTACTTAAATATCCGGTAACGCCCTGTACATTTATCTCGGGGAGCCCGCCGGTATTGGTTGAAATTACAGGCACTTCGCAGGCCATGGCTTCTAATGCTGCGAGTCCGAAGCTCTCGGTTTCAGAGGGCAGAACAAACAGATCGGCAACGGCGAGTAATTCTTCAACGGCTTCCTGCTTACCGAGAAAATATACATCATCCTCCATGCAGATCTGCCGCGTCAGTTTTTCTACATTCTGCCGCTCGGGGCCATCGCCCACGAGTAATAATTTCGAAGAAACTTTTTCTTTTATTTTACAAAATACCTTCACCACATCTTCCACTCTTTTTACCTTGCGGAAATTGGAAGTATGCATAATGATCTTTTCATTATTCTTGGCGATGGCTTTTCTGAAATGTTCTTTATTCAGTTTTTTGAAACGCGAAAAATCAATGAAATTGGGAATGACCTCAATATCCTTTTTTATTTCAAAATTCTGATACGTATCTTTTTTCAGGCTGTCGGAAACGGAGGTGATACCATCGCTCTGATTGATGGAAAAGGTTACCACCGGAACAAAAGATTCATCCTTCCCTACCAGCGTAATATCCGTCCCGTGGAGTGTGGTGATGAACGGCAGATGATACCCTTTTTCTTTGAGGATCTGTTTGGCAATATAGGCTGCACTCGCATGCGGAATAGCGTAATGCACGTGCAGGAGATCAAGTTTTGCGAACAGGGCAACGTCCACGATCTTCCCCGCCAGCGCTGTTTCATACGGCGGATATTCAAACAAGGGATAATTGGTAAAATTCACCTCATGATAAAAAATATTCTCGTGAAATGAATCCAGCCGGAAAGGCTGCTTATACGTGATGAAATGCACAGTATATCCTTTCTCCGCCAGGGCCTTACCCAGCTCTGTTGCGATGACCCCGCTGCCGCCATACGTCGGGTAACAAACAATTCCGATATTCATAGTGTGAAGGTAATATGTTTTAATAAGGTAATAGACGGGCGTTTTGTTCGAAAAAGAAATTTAATATACGCCAGTAAATAAGATCTGAAAATATTCACAGCTGAAAACCGGAAAAGGAAAGTTTCGAAAAACAAAATTCCTGAACAATTAATCCGAAGCAGGATTCCCCGGTGCCGTTGTAAGAAAACTCTCATAGATCACATCCATGATCTTATTGCGGATACCTTCGGAGCTGAGTTTGTTGGGATCGGATTTCGGCTGCACGCGGTTGGAAAGAAAAATATACACAAGATCATATTTCGGGTCCACCCAGACACAAATTCCGGTAAATCCCTGATGGCCATAAGTGAGCGGTGATGCATAATTACTGCAGGGAGAGGTATTCACAAGATCGGGTTTGTCGAAGCCGAGTCCGCGGCGCGAAATACTGCTTTGTTTTTTTGTCCATGCATCTATCGTCGCCTTATCCAGATATTGCCTTCCGCCGTAAAAACCTCCGTTCAATAACATCTGATATAATATCGCAAGATCTTCTGCATCTGAAAATAATCCCGCATGCCCTTCCACGCCGCCCATCATCGCAGCGCCCATATCATGCACATATCCCTGCACCGTCTGATACCGGAAATAATTATCATTTTCTGTGGGCACTACTCTTCCTTTTTCATATTTTGTGAGCGGATTAAAACAGGTGGTTTGCATGCCGAGCGGCTGATAATAATACTGAAATGCAAGTATATCAATCGGTTTACCGGTAACTCTTTCTGCAATGCGCCGCGCGATGTACATGGTGAGATCACTGTATACATAATGATTTTTTTCTTTCAGCGGCGTCGTTTCAATGATCTGCCAGATGGTATCCTTATAATCATCACGCATAAATAAATTGTCAGCAACTGGTGTTGTAAATCCTTTTATTTTATTCTGGCTGTAATACAAAGGATTAATTGTTCCGTCGGTGTTCAATGTTTTTTTATAAAAGGGGATCCAGGCAACTAATCCCGCCTGATGCGTGAGCAGGTCCGTAAGTTTAATATTCGCAATTTCCGTCCCCTGTGTTTCCGGTAAATAATCCACTACTTTTTTTGTGATATCCAGCAGACTGTCTTCGTATAATTTCATCAGCACAACAGTGGTGGCCGTGATTTTGGTAACAGATGCAAGATCATAAATACTATTTAATTCAACGGGTTCCTTCTGATCGTATTTAAAATAGCCGTATGCTTTATCCCAAACCACCTTTCCGTCTTTCACCACCAGCACCTGACAGCCGGGTGCAGCTTTCACGGCGATACAGGATTGCACGATCGAATCAATTTTATTCAGCGTTTGCAAACGCATACCGGTTTCTTCCGGCAGGGTATATTTCAACCGGCTCAGACTGCCCGTAAGCACGCCATCGTTCGGTTTGAACCGACCCGCGCCCACCGGTAATTTTCCATCGAACGGAATGGCGCCGAATAATGCCATGGCTGCCGCCTGCTGTGTGTACTGATCATCATCATAACATATCACGTGATATTGCGCCGATTCGAATTTATCGAGTGCATACGGAGTTCCAAAAAGCACACAAACTGTTTTCGTTGCAAGTGATAATTTCCAGATGAGATTTTCGGCATTTGCAGAAACACCATAATCGGAAGAACGCGCTCTTTTCATCTGGTGCACGCCGGCGATAACAACTTCATATTTTTTCAGCTTTTCATATAACTGAATATATGCCGTTGCATCTGCATCTTTGCTGATCTGAAAATGATCAACCCTTGTATATTTTCCGAGATAATTCTGAAATTCCGTTTTACTTCCGCTGCCGATGCTCACCGATGCGATCTGCAAAGTATCGATCCGTTTAAAAGGAATTAAACTGTCGGCTTCCGCTGCAAGCGTAATACTTTTTTCGGTGATCCTTCTTTTCAGTAATGTTGCTTCCGTTGTATTGATATCGAACGTAACATTTTGCAGGGCCACCGGTTTATAATGATCGAGGCCGGCAAATGCTTTTGCTTTTAAAATTCGTCGCACGCTGGCGTCGAGGCGTTCTTCGGTAAGTGTACCGATCTCCAGCGCTTTTTTTATCGCATCAAACGCGACGCCTACATTTTCTGAAAACAACAATACATCGTTTCCTGCGAGTAATGCTTTTACCTCCAGTTCACCGGTGGTATAATCTGCACTCACGCCTTTCATATTCAATGCATCACTGAATACAAGTCCGCGAAATCCAAGTGTATCGCGCAGGAGATCAACGCCCACTTTTTTTGAAAGCGATGCTGCATGATGATTCACGCTGTCGAGCGCGGGAACATATAAATGCGCGAGCATGACAGAACCGAGTCCCTCATTCATCAGAATTTTAAACGGATATAATTCGCATGAATCGAGATGATGGTACGAATTATTTACAACGGGCAGTGTAACGTGACTGTCGGCATCCACATCACCATGACCGGGAAAATGTTTTCCGCAGGCTAATATCTGATTATCCTGCAGCGCATTCATATACATGAGTCCCTTCAGTGCAACATTATATCTGTCCTCGCCAAAAGAACGATCGCCGATCACGGGATTTAACGGATTATTATTTACATCGATATCCGGTGCGAAGTTGACATGGACACCGAGACGTTTTAATTGTTTTGCGATGATATCCCCGGCATAATACACAACCGAGTCGTCGTTCATTGCGCCCCAGGTGAGCTGGCGCTGAAAGGAGATCACCGAATCGAGCCGCATGGCGGGCCCCCATTCGGCATCCATACCGATGAGGAGCGGAACATGCGAAATATTCTGATACGTATTGCAGAGTTTTACCTGCCGCATGGGTCCGCCCTGCATAAATATGAGCCCGCCGATATTATACTTTTTGATGATGGTTTCGATCTCCTTCTGGTGGGCGAGGTCCTTATTGGAATAGGCTGCCACCATAAACAACTGGCCGATCTTCTGATCTGTCGTCATGTTCGCCATCAGGGAATCCACCCAGGGATAATTCTGGTCGTAGAACGGCACTTTTTTATCGATGGTATTTTCCGGCACATGCGCCCGAAAGGATGCAGATGCAAATCCGACAAAAAAGATCAATATGAAAAATATCCTTGAATACACGTTTAGCGATAAAATAACAGCACCCCGAAAAAACTATTTGCAAATGTAACCTGAACCGAAATGCATTTGACAAAGTTTACACATCCTGAACTGTTACCAATATAAATTTTAAGACAACCGTTCAGGGGCAGTATCTTTACCTTTGCAGTGAAACGCAGCAACGGATTTTTTTGATACATCTTTGCCCAACTATTTTTGACCAACCAGCGCATTCTAAATGTCGGATATCATACACCTTTTACCGGATTCCATAGCCAACCAGATCGCGGCCGGCGAAGTGATCCAGCGGCCGGCGTCGGCGGTGAAGGAATTGCTGGAAAATGCCGTGGATGCCGGGGCCACGGAGATCAGGCTGGTGATAAAGGATGCGGGGAAGACGCTGATCCAGGTGATCGATAATGGTTGCGGGATGAGTCAGACCGACGCCCGCATGAGCTTTGAG
Source organism: uncultured Chitinophagales bacterium (assembly GCA_964437155.1). Lineage (GTDB taxonomy): Bacteria > Bacteroidota > Bacteroidia > Chitinophagales > BACL12 > UBA7236. Next base: position 6,338 of record CAYTFT010000042.1, read on the forward strand.
CGCCATGCTACGAGCAAGATCAAAACGGCTGAGGACATTTTTACCATTCGCACAAAAGGATTTCGCGGAGAGGCACTTGCGAGCATCGCCTCCATTGCGCAGGTGGAACTGAAAACGCGCCTGCATGATCAGGAGCTGGGAACACGTATCGTAATCGAAGGGTTTGAGGTAAAGAGCCAGGAGCAGATCCAATGTGCCGGCGGCACCAACCTGCAGGTGAAAAATCTGTTTTACAATGTTCCCGCACGCCGCAATTTTCTGAAGTCGAATACGGTTGAATTAAAGCATATCATCGACGAATTTGAACGCGTGGCTCTCGCGCATCCGAATATCTTTTTCAGCTTTCAGCATAACGGTGTTGAGTTGTTTCATCTGAAACCGGGCAACCTCCGTCAGCGCATCATTCATCTTTTCGGAAATAATTACAACGAAAAACTGGTGCCGGTGGAAGAAAATACTTCGGTGGCAAATATCCGCGGATTTATCGGCAAACCCGACAGCGCAAAAAAAACAAAAGGTGAGCAGTTCTTTTTTGTGAACAACCGTTTCATCCGCAGTCCGTATCTCCACCATGCCGTTATGAGTGTATATGAGGAACTGATTCCGGAAAGCAGCTATCCGCTGTATACAATTTATATAGATATCGATCCGTCACGTATTGATGTGAATGTGCATCCCACCAAACAGGAAATTAAGTTTGAGGACGAAAGAATAATCTACACATTTATTCAGGCCGGTGTGCGGCATGCACTTGCACAATACAGCGTTACGCCGACGCTCGATTTTGAACAGGATCCCACTTTCGCAAACCTGCCGGGGTTTTATAAAAAGCAGCCGCAGGATCCGCTGGTGAAAAATGTGTCGTTCAAAACCGTTGAAAGCAAATTCAACGATACGCGCACATTTGATAAAAGTAATTTTAATGCGTTCCGCAAAACATCTTTGCCTGATACAAGCGGACAGGAATATATCGAGCGCACTACGGAGCAACCGACACTCGAACATTCTTTTGATGAAACGCCGGAACCCACACCTGCGTTTCAGATCCATAATCAGTATATCGTTACACAATTGAAATCGGGATTTATTGTTGTGGACCAGCAGGCGGCACACGAAAGAATTTTATTTGAAAAATATTTAACACGTCTTCAGCAGAAGCGGCATCATTCGCAACAGCAACTATTTCCGCAAACATTAAATTTATCCGGCGCCGATGCAGCCATATTGCAGGCTTTACTGGAGGATGTAAATAATCTTGGTTTTGATATCCAGCCCTTCGGCACCAATGCATTTGTAATCCATGGTGTTCCGGCAGAATTTGAAAATAATAATGAGCAGAAAGTGATCGAAGAGCTTATCGAACAATTTAAGGAAGATAAAAGCGCTTTGAAACTGGACAGACATTCAGCCATTGCGCGTTCGCTCGCACGCACCAATGCCATAAGAAAAGGACAGCGTCTGGACGAAAAAGGTATGCGCCGGCTGATGGATGAATTATTTGCCTGCACAACACCCTTTGTTTCCCCTTCCGGCAATCTCACATTTGTTACCTATACACTCGAAGAGTTAGCAAAACAATTTCAGAAAAACAATTAAATAATTCATGTCGCAATTTCAATTTACCAGATTTAATTATCTCCCTCCGGTAATTAAAAATTTACTGATCATCAACGGACTTGTATTTCTCGCCACTATGGCCTTTCCAAATCTGCAGGGCCTGTTCGCATTATCCTTTCCCACTTCGCCGGAATTTCAGCCGTACCAGATCATTACACATATGTTCACGCATGCGAACCTAGGACACATCTTTTTTAATATGTTTTCGCTCTGGATGTTTGGCGCCGTGCTGGAAAATGTGTGGGGCCCGAAACGCTTTCTTACATTTTATCTCATCACCGGATTAGGCGCCGCATTTCTGCACATGGCGGTGAACGGCATTCAATTATATAATGCACTGGGGACGATCAATCCGGATGTTGTATACAACGGAAGATTTTTCTGGAGCAATTTGTATACCGATGCGCAAAATCAATTGATCAACTCCTGCTATTCACCGGTTGTGGGCGCATCAGGTGCAATTTACGGTGTGCTCATCGCTTTCGGCATGTTATTTCCAAACACATTATTATATATCTATTTTCTGCTGCCGGTAAAAGCGAAATATGTGGTGATCATTTTAATTTTCGTGGAATTGTATATGGGATTTGTAAACAGCGGCGGCGATAATATTGCCCATTTCGCACATCTTGGCGGCGCATTATTCGGATTTATTCTCGTTAAATACTGGGGACGCAATAAAACACGCTTTTATTAAGCATGGATTTTATCAGTGATATAAGATATCAGTTGCGGCACGGGAATATCCTGATGAAGATCATTCTAGTGAATGTACTTGTATTTTTAGTGCAATCCCTTTTGCTGCTCCTGTTTTTTTTCGCCGGCAGTAAAACAGAATATATTCATTTCCTGAGCAGGTGGTTCTGGATCAGCACCGATCTTTCGACATTGGTCACACGACCCTGGACGATCATCACACATATGTTCATGCACGACCCGGAAGATGTTTTTCATATTCTTTCGAATATGCTCTATCTCTATTTTTTCGGACGCATATTTGTCGATTTTATTAAACCCGTAAACGGATTTCCGCTGTATCTCGCCGGCGGAATTGCCGGTGCATTTATTTCAGTGAGCGCATATAATTTAATTCCTTCGATGCACGACAGTATCGGCATACCCATGGTGGGTGCTTCGGCGGCGGTAATGGCAATCGTTTGGGCCACCGCAACACTGGTTCCCGATTATACGGTCATGGTAATTTTTATCGGACCCGTCAAAATAAAATACCTGGCACTGTTCGTAGTCATTATTGACCTGGTGAGTATACCTTCCGAATATAATCTCGGCGGCCATCTTGCCCACCTCGGAGGAGCTTTAACAGGATATTTATATATTCGCTCCTATCAAAAGGGAACAAACTGGTTTGGATGGTGGCCGCGGTTTACATCCCGGATCGCAGGCATTGGCAAACCAAAAAAACCAAGTGTTGCCTATGTAAATACGGATGCCGGCTTACCGAAAGGAAAATATCAGCGCACAGATGCAGAGATTGAAAATCAGAAAAAGCTGGACGCCATTCTTGATAAAATTAAAGTGGGAGGATATAATAGTCTGAGCAAAGCAGAAAAAGATTTCCTGTTTAAAATCAGCAATCAGAAATGAAGTGGTGGCAGAAAATATTACTCGTTAAAACGATTCTCCTTGCGATATTACTCATCGGCGCCTACCTCGCCATGTATGTGAGTCCGGAAACCTTCTGGCCGATCGCGTTCCTCGGCCTCGGCTATTTTCCCATTCTGATGGTGTATATTTTTCTGATGCTGCTCTGGTTGTTCATCCGAAAAAAAATATTTTATATTCTATTGATCATTCTCGCAGTCGGATTTAAGGCGCATCTCAGTTATTTTTCTGCCGGCAGCCTGCGGAAAACAAATACGGAAGGGAAACCCACCTATAAAATTCTCCAGTATAATGTAAAAGGATTCGATGCCTATAATAAGGATGGAAAATATTTACACCGCGATCAGATCATTGAAAATATCGGCGCCGAACAACCGGATATCGTTTGTCTGGAAGAATTCAACACCTATCATAATCATCCGAAGGAAAAAAGCAATCTCGAAATGGTGGAAAAGATCACCGGATTGCCGTATCAGTATTATTACAAAGCCTATGCAAATTCCAAGTCAACGCGCAGTTTCGGCATTATTATTCTTTCGCGATATCCCGTTATCGACACCGGGCGGCTGGAGTATTTATCATTGAGTAAACTGAATACCACCATTTACGCTGATATTAAAATTAAGGAAGATACCATCCGCGTTTTCTGTTCTCATTTGCAATCCACGCAGCTCAGTCATTATGACCTGGATTTTATTGAAGCATCCAATGAAGCGGAAACAGATTTTGATGCGGACAGGGTGACAAACAAATTAAAAATGAGTTACGCCCTGCGCGCGCAGGAAGCAGATACGATTGCACATTATATCCATCACTCGCCTTATCCGGTGATTTCATGCGGCGATTTTAATGATACGCCGGTTTCTTATACCTATCGCAAATTATCGGACGGGCTCCAGGATGCATTTCTGCAGAAAGGCCGCGGAATTGGTGCCACGTATGCGCCGTTTCCTTTCATCAGAATAGATTACCAGTTATTTGATGAGGAGAAATTCACCATCGTTGATCAGATGCGGATAAAAAGCAGGTCGAGCGATCATTTTCCCTGCATCACAACCTTTACCATAAATTAAAAAAGCCGGCTTCTTCAAACCGGCTTTTATTAAATGGATAATACCTTTTTATTTAATGATCATTATTTCCTGATCGTATTGTGTATTTCCTGCAATCACTTTAACAAGATACATTCCGTTCGATACAATTGCATCGGTATGGATCACAGCATTTAATGCTTCGCTGCCGTATATCTCCTGTGTAGTATATACGACTTCACCCAGCATATTCAGAATATAAATATCTGCGGTAGTATTTTGTAATTCGGGTGCATCAAGTTGTATTGTAAAATTCTCCGGAGCCGGATTCGGATAAATATTTAATACGGATTTCAGTGCGGGATCAGATTCCCTGCATGTTTTTATCACTGTAACGGCAGATGATGTTTTACTGCATCCATTCGCATTCGTAACATTTACCTTATAATTACCCGTAACGGTTGCATAATAATTTGCAACGGTAGCACCGGCGATCATCGTGGCGCCTTTATACCATTGATACGTGAGTCCTGCTCCCGTATTGGCTTTCAGCCGCAGGGAAGCGTGGCCGCAAAGGTCAAGTCCGTCGGGAGTACTGATCGTTGCATTCGGTTGTGCATTTGCAGTAACGGCAATTGCAGATGATGTGGCGAAACATCCGCCGGGAACTGTAACTTTTACCTGAAAAGATGCCGTAATATTCGCCGTAAAGGTGGAAGAAGTTGCACCGCCAACATTATTCCCGTTTCGTATCCACTGATACGTATATCCCGCTCCCGTATTTGCCTGCAATATAACATTACCCGGTTTACAGAAAGTTGTTGGACCCAATGGTGTGATCGTTGCAGTGGCAGCACCTTCATCTGCAGCACCGCTGCAATTATCATCAATCCCGTTGCATAATTCTGTCGCACCGGGATATATTGAAGCATTCGCATCATTGCAATCTGTATTATTATTTACATAACCGGCAGGAATTCCCGCACAGCTATTTGTGGTGACTGCATTATTTCCATACGTATCGGCATCACTGTCGGCGAAATAAATTACACCCGGGTCGGCATATATATCCATCGACCCGCAGGCGGTTGTGTAATTATTACATGCATCTTCTGCTCTAACATAATAAGTTGTTGTACCCGCAGCAGGATAAACGGTAACTGTTGTACCTGTTCCGACAAGCGTTCCGCCACAGGAACCCGTGTACCAATTAACAACAGCAGACGGATTCAATGTTGTGAAAACAGCCGTAAGATTTGTTGCAGCGCCCGCACAAGTTGTAGCGGGTCCCGAAACAGAAGGCGTTGAACTCAGGGAAATAATATTCGCTTCTATCATCCATCTTCCGTTTGAAGTATACGGTGCAGATAACGCTCCGCCTC
>CAYTFT010000043.1:0-11389 GCA_964437155.1 uncultured Chitinophagales bacterium
CGGGCAGGCATTCAATATAGATAATTTAAAACCTAAAGAAAATTTAATCACGATTCTCGATTTTCAATGGTTTTGCAATATGATAAATTTAATTGTATGAAAATCAACTCCTCTTATATACCACATAACTTGCAATGAAGCCTCGCCAAAGGTTTCAGTTTTGTGGCTAAGTACGCCAATACGATAATCTTCTCATTTCTCATTCCTCATCCTTCCCCCTCCCTCCTGAAATTTTCCGACCCTCCGCTCCAAAATTTCCTTTTCTAACCAGAACTTTTACCTTAGCTTTGTGTTTTAGAATTTGTCTAAATAAGAATTATGCTTAAGTTACCCATATATCTTGATAACAGTGCCACCACACCCGTTGATCCAAGGGTTCTGGAGGAAATGCTTCCTTATTTTTCTGAACACTTTGGCAATGCAGCCAGCAGGAACCATCCTTTTGGTTGGGAGGCTGAAGGCGCTGTTGATCAGGCGCGGGAAAGGGTTGCGAAGCTGATCAATGCATCTGAAAAAGAGATCATTTTTACTTCCGGCGCTACCGAGGCCGACAATCTTGCGATAAAAGGGGTTTTCGATATGTACAGCCGTAAGGGCAATCATATCGTGACTGTCACCACCGAGCATAAAGCTGTTTTGGATACCTGTAAACACCTTGAAAAAATGGGCGCTGAGGTTACCTATCTTCAGGTGGACAGGGAAGGGAATATCAATCTGGAGGAACTGGAAAATGTTGTTACCGATAAAACGATCCTGGTTGCGGTTATGTATGCCAACAATGAGATCGGAACGGTTGCACCCATCAGAAAGATCGCCGATATCGCCCATAAAAAAGGTGCGTTGTTATTTACCGATGCAACACAGGCAGCGGGCAAAATTTCAATCGACGTAGACCGCGACGGAATTGACCTTATGGCCTTCACGGCACATAAAATGTATGGTCCCAAAGGTGTCGGCGCCTTATACGTCCGCCGGAAAAATCCCCGCGTGAAAGTTACGGCACAAATGGACGGCGGCGGCCACGAGCGCGGTATGCGCAGCGGGACACTCAATGTTCCCGGTATTGTGGGATTTGGAAAAGCTGCCGAGATCGCCATGCTCGAAATGGATGCCGATGCCGCACGCCTTGGTAAAATGCGCGATCATCTCGAAAAAGAATTGAGTAAACTGGAAGAATCTTATATAAACGGAAATGTAAACAGCCGCTTGCCGCAGATCTGTAATATCTCCTTTAAATATGTGGAAGGCGAAGGGCTGATGATGGCATTCAATAAAAATATTGCCGTGAGTTCCGGCAGCGCATGCACCAGTGCATCCCTCGAGCCGTCTTATGTATTAAAAGCGCTCGGGCTTGGCGACGATCTGGCACATTCAAGTCTGCGTTTTTCACTCGGAAGGTTTACTACCGATGAGCAGATAGATTATACGATCGGAGAAGTAACAAAAGCAGTAACAAAATTGCGGGAAATGAGTCCGCTTTGGGAAATGTTTAAACAAGGAATCGACCTCAGCACCATCGAATGGGCTGAACATTAATGTATAACCATCAGGAAACTGCAGGAATATCCGGAATTATAAGAATTCGCATATCTGCACCTTCCGTTAAAATTCAGAAATATGGCATATTCAAAAAAAGTATTGGAACATTACGAGAACCCTAAAAATGTGGGGACGCTCGACAATAAGAAAATGGAAGTAGGCACCGGACTCGTTGGTGCCCCCGAATGTGGTGATGTGATGCGCCTCCAGATAGAGGTGGATCCTGAAACCCAGACGATCGTGGATGCCAAGTTCAAGACATTTGGCTGTGGCAGTGCAATCGCCTCTTCCTCCCTCGCCACCGAATGGCTGAAGGGAAAATCCATTGACGATGCATTGAAGATCGACAACATGGATATTGTGGAGGAACTTGCCTTACCGCCCGTGAAGATCCATTGTTCTGTATTGGCGGAAGATGCTATTAAGGCCGCCATTCAGGATTACCGTAAAAAGAACGGGATGCCCGAACTGGAACTCGAAGCGAAAATTGTACATTAACAGGATATGATCTTTATTTCAGAATACGCGAAAGGCAAGGTGGACCAGCTCAAATCCGAAGCCGGACTTGGGGAGGATTATTTTATCCGCATTAGTGTGGTAGGCGGTGGCTGCAGCGGACTCAGTTATAAAATGGACTTCGACAACGAGGATAAACCGGGCGATCAGGTGTTTGAGGACCGCGGGGAAAAGCTCGTTACCGATCTCAAGAGTTTCCTCTATTTATGCGATACCACCCTCGATTATTCCGACGGCCTGAACGGAAAGGGATTCCAGTTTGTTAATCCAAATGCGACCAGAACTTGCGGATGTGGGGAAAGTTTCGCAGTTTAGTATAATCTTTTCTTTTCATACTTGAACTTAAACCTCCTGTATGCTTCGGCAACAGGGGGTTTTTTGTATTTGGGCTATCCGGAATCGGCCTGTTTTTTTGTGCCAGATGAGAATCCGACCCGCTTGCAGATTGAAATTTGATTAAAACCTGTTTCCATTAAACTGTTAATTGCCGTACTTTTAATTCCTAATTATTGTATACCCATAATCAACCCGTTTACTCCAAATGGACCATCACCCCATCGCTATCAATCCTTCATTTAAAGCATTGTTTCGGGAGAAATTCGGGTTGGATGAAAGTGAAATGGAATTGTTTATCTCCTGTTTCTCCTATAGAAAGTTGCTGAAGAAAGATTTTTATCTCCGTCCCGGACAGGTGTGTAATGCAAAGGCATATGTGAACAAGGGATGTACACGTAATTTTGTTATTGACGAAAAGGGGCATGAGCGGATATTGTTTTTTGCTTTTGAGGACTGGTGGCTGGGAGATTTTGAAAGCTATTACAGCGGAAACCCGGGAACGAATTATGTGCAGGCATTGGAGGATTGTGATCTACTCGTTATCAGCAAAGATCAGTTTGAGGCACTTTCAAAGCAGATCCCCAAACTGCAGCAATGGCTCACTATAAAAATGATCCCTGCGGCTACTGCTTCAAAAAAACGGCTGGAAGAATTAAAGACCCTATCACCCGAAGAAAGATATGTTGCATTGCTGGAAAAACAACCCGGCATTTTTAATCGTGTACCCTTGCAGTATATCGCTGCCTACCTCAATATTGAGCCGCAATCGCTTAGCCGTTTGCGCAGCCGTCTGGCAAAAAAGGATTGAGTTTTATTTTTTAACCTGGGTTAAGTGTTTGAAAAAAGAAGCCTTCTACTTTTGGTTTTGTAATTATTCAAATAACTCAAAACGCAAAACAAAACAATGAAACAGGCAATTCTTATCCGCGTTGAAGCAGAAAACTTTGCTCAGTGGAGAACAGCTCACGATGAATGTCGTCAGGCCCGTAGTGAATACGGAATTTCAGACGGTCCTTTTTATGTGGATGAAACCAACACAAAACATGTAATGGTACACCTGGATATCGAAAGCATGGAGAAAGCAGCCGGCTGGTTTACCGATCCGCGGTTCAAAGCAGCCGTTGAACGCGCAGGCAATGCTTCACGGCAGATATGGTTTGCTACAGTGAAACAATGATATTATCTGCAGCCGGATTTTTACAACCACCGGCAATTATGTTATTGGTTATTTCATTCTTTTATGATGTTCATTTTTGGGATTAATTCCGGCTCGTTAAGCGGAATGTTCCCTTGAATGAACATCATTTTTTTATTTTCTGATGTGGGTAACGGCCGGATCTATACGCAGCAACTAAATTATTTTGTAGATTTGAACTTAGTGTTTTATACACTGCATATTTAATAACAACAGACTCTGTATCAATTTTCTTTACCTGGAAATCTGTTGTTTCAACAAATAAAAACAAACCTATGGCCGAAGCACAAAAAAATTTGCCCAAATGGATACTTATAGTTTCAGGCGTTTTCGCATTAATGGAAATTTTGGTGAGTATTTCCATTTTCGTGTCACCGGAATCGGTGCTGGATAAGGTGGATCATTCTGCAATGGGAGTTGATTACCTGATGTACATGTGGGCGACAAGACAATTTGCACTCGGTTTTATTTTAGCTTTTGCAACATGGAAGCGATCGGCACCCATGCTCACCATTGCTTACATTTTCTTTCTGGTGATGTTTATCGGCGATTTTATTGTCGGTATTACACAAAAAGATACGGGGCTTGCCATCAGCGCGGCCGCAATGTGTGTCATTGCATCTGCAATATTGTTTTTTCTCGGTAAAAGAAAATAATAAGATGTTGCACCGAAAATACAACAGGAGCAGCTATTCTTTATTGCATCGAAAATCTGAACCCTGGTTCAACTGATACATATTTCTATATGGAACAAAATTCAAACGAAAAGAAACCTGCCGCTACATTACAAACGCCTTTTGTGCAAACCTATTTCCATGGCACGAAGGCCGACCTGCATATCGGGGATTTAATTGAAACCGGTGTTGCCTCTAATTATGGGCAGAACCTAAAGGCAAAATATATTTATCTGACAGCCACACTCGACGCTGCGATCTGGGGAGCCGAACTTGCTGCCGGTGACGGGCGCGAAAGAATTTACCTGGTGGAGCCAACAGGTCCGCTGGAAGATGATCCGAACCTTACGGATAAAAAATTTCCCGGAAATCCCACAAAATCGTATCGCTCTGCAGCACCCTTTAAAGTTGTTGGTGAAATTACCATCTGGCAAAGCCATCCTGCTGAACAGGTAAAAGTGATGAAAGAGGGTCTGGCAAAACTGAAAGAGCAGGGGATAGAAGCGATCGAAGATTGATGTGTTCCGGTAACAATCAATCACAATAGCAGTTGGAACCACTGCCAATTGCCAATGCATATTGCATGAATATAATTTCCCCGATCTTTATTTACTCTCTCCGGTCAGTTTGAAACCGATCATTTCACGTTCGTTGGTTTTTCCTTCAATATCGAGAGCAAAATCTTTCACATCATCCAGCGTGATGGTTTTGATCATTTCAGGAGTGCGCTGTGAAGCTGCAATGCCGGCCATGCGTAAATTCTGCTGATGCACAATATCTGCAACGATCTTGCGCATGGTGCGCGCATTGCCGAAATATTTATTCCGGTTCGCCGTGAGTTGTTTTATATATCCTTTCAGATGCGTTGCTGCTTCCTCATTCAGGAAGAGATATTCTTTTTTCAGCATGTTCTCACCGATCACATATAATTCTTCGTCGGTATAATCTTCGAAATGAATGAATTTATCAAACCGGGATTTTAATCCCGGATTCGATTCGAGGAATTTTGCCATATTATCTGTATATCCTGCAACGATCACAATAAATTCACCGCGGTGATCTTCCATTCTTTTCAATAATGTTTCAATGGCCTCCCTGCCGAAATCATTTTCACCTCCCTGACTCAATGCATAGGCTTCATCAATAAATAATCCGCCACCCATCGCAGCCTCGATCATGCTGTCCGCTTTAATGGCAGTCTGTCCCACATAACCCGCCACCATTCCCTCACGGTCGGTTTCAATAAGATGTCCGCGCTCAAGAATGCCCAGCGCTTTATAAATTTTTACAAGAATACGCGCTACAGTAGTTTTTCCGGTGCCTGGATTTCCGGTGAAAACAGTATGTAAGGAAAATGATTTTTTTGTGTCCCTGCCGATCTCCTTATAATACCGCACCAGTTTGACCATTTCCTCCAATTCATTTTTCACATTAGCCATGCCTGTCAGTTCTTTTAATTCGCCCATGGCATCCTGCAACAGTGCTTCATCCACCGGCAGGTCGACGCGTTTTGCCGATCCCATACCAAATATCATTTCAACATCCTCGAGTGTGATCGTACTCATATCTTCTTTGGTGAGGTCTTCCGGTTTTGAACTTTTCATCAGCCGCAGCGCCATATTCTGTTTACCTTCTTCTATGATAGAATTGACAAACCGTGCATTTCCGAATTTATTGTCGCGGTTGCGGTATGCCTCAACCACTTTCATGTAAATAAGATTTTTCGCCGTTTCACCAATGGTAACGCCACGGTTTCCGGAATCATAATCTGCAATAGCCATTAATTCATCCGGATTATAATCAGGAAAATTAATCACCTGTGAAATTCTGGAATTTAATCCGGGATTTGAATTTAAAAAATCGCGCATCTCCTTCGGATATCCTGCGAAAATAATTGCAGTATCACCGGGCCCGTCACTCATTTCCTTTATCAGTACTTCGATCACCTCTTTACCAAAATCTTTCCCGTCGTCGCCGCGGTCACTTAATGCATAGGCTTCATCAATAAATAAAATGCCGCCGCGTGCCCTGTCAATTACCGCTTTTGTTTTCGGCGCCGTTTGCCCGATATATTCAGCAACAAGATCTACACGCCCGACTTCCGTTACATCTCCGCGCTTCAACAGGCCCATTGATTTATATAATTTGCCGAGCATTCTCGCAACCGTTGTTTTACCGGTACCCGGGTTGCCGGTAAATACCATGTGCAGATTAATCTTATTTTTTTCTTCAAAACCTTTTTCCTGCCGCAATTTTAAAAACTTCAGATAAGTGGTGAGTTCATTGATCTCTTTTTTTACGGTTTCGAGGCCGATGAGCGCATCAAGTTCTTTTTTCGCAGCTTCATAGGTTTGTTCATCCTGCTGAAAAACAGGTTGTTTTGCTGTCGCGCCGGCTCCGTCGGCACCGGTTAACCAAACCGGAGTGCCCGTAAGTTCTACATCTGCTGAGCCCACTTCAAAGGGCACTACAGCAATGATCGTATCCATAAATACTACTTCGCAGGTGTATTTATCTGCATACCAGAATCCGGTAGCATCACTTCCGTATCCGACATCGAGTACAATATTTTTACGGCTGTCGTTTACATGTTCAAACCAGTAACAGGCTCCTTTCAATTGCCGTACATCATTATAGAAATAAAAATTAAATTCAAGCGGGAAATATTTTTCATGGGTGATCTTATTCGTCAGATCCAGTTCGACTGAAATATAAAGGGCAGTATCTTTATTAAATGCAGTCAGATATTTTCTGTTTTCACGTGCGGGACTTTGCTTCGGCGCATTAAATAATTTTATTGCATTAATATCAAAATACGGATTTACCCCCTGTGTGATTACACCGTTGTTGGTAATATAAAAATAATTAGTGCCTATCAGTGTATCATCGAGCCATATTTCCCATTTGTAAGTGCCTTTTTTCCACCATCCCGGATTCGGTGTTCCCCAGCCCTCACGTATATATACAATATTCTGATCGGTTGTAACTGTAATATCCTTATCGATATTACACATCTCTTTATTCTCGTAATATTCTGTTGCTTTGATCTTTACCTTCGTTGTCCATTCTTCCTCATCAAATAACAGATTAAACAACTGCAATTCGACATTCATGTAACATACTTCGCTCTCGTCGAACATAATGCGGTAATTTTTCTGGTTGCCGAAAAAATTTTCCAGCGAACCATATACTTTCATCTCCTTGAATTTATACCGCTTTTTTTCTTCCTTTTTTGCCATAATATTCTTCTTTTTTACGGGGGGCTGTAAATTTATAGATTTAAAACGTGTTCTGCCATTACAATTTTGGCAGGTGCAATATTGTGTTCAGGTCCATTGCCTACTTTTGTCGGGATAATTCCATCCGCTATGCGATCACTCAAACTATCTTCCGTTTCCACACTTCCCCCGTCGGGAGCCGACAAGGACCAATGTGAAAAGCAATTGAAAAAACTGACCGCCACGATAGGCGAATTGCAGAATGTGCTTTTTGCCCAGGCAAAATACAGTTTGCTGGTGGTTCTCCAGGGAATGGATGCCAGCGGGAAGGACGGCGTTATCAAACAAGTTTTTTCCGGCGTTAACCCCATGGGATGCCGTGTAAAAGGATTTAAAAAACCAACCGAAGAGGAAATGCGTCACGATTTCCTGTGGAGGGTGCATAAGGAAGTGCCGGAAAAGGGCATGATGCAGATCTTCAACCGGTCACATTATGAGGATGTGATCATTCAGCGTGTGCACGAATGGGTCGATTCCGATACCATTAACCGCCGGTACGACCATATCAACGCCTTCGAAAAACTGCTGCGATCCAATAATACAGTCATCCTGAAGTTTTATCTCCATGTTTCTCAAAAAGAACAAATGGAACGCCTGAAGGAACGGCTGTCCGACCCAAAGAAAATGTGGAAATACAATCCCAACGACCTTGAGGAAAGCAAGCGCTGGGAGGAATATATGCTCGCCTATGAAAAGGCCTTCAACCAATGCGGGCCCGATCTTCCCTGGCATATTGTGCCGGCAGATAAAAACTGGTATAAGGAATATTATATCGCAAATACGATCGCAGAAACACTTTCGGCCCTCGACCTGCAATATCCCACACTTAAATGACCTGTTTTTGGTCATTATTTTGTCAGATTGCGAACCAAAACGCCTGTCCATCGATTTACCCTGAAACGCAACGATGCTAAAGGTTAGCCGGGGGTTGTCCGGTAAGAAAAAAAATTCTTAAACCTTGTTTTTTATTACGAATGTGGTTAATCTTGTATCGTCTAATAGTGTCTTTACGGAATTTATGTATTTATTCAGGCTGCATATGAAGAAAACCTTCCTCGGTTTGATCATGTTCTTCGGAGCCGGAGTCGTGTATTCCCAGGTGGTGAGCGATTTTGATGTGGTGGCAACCGGTATCGATGGCTGGAATACATTCGGCGATGGCGGTGGTGCAGGTCCGGGGGTTCCTATATATCAGTCCACCGGTGGAAACCCCGGCGGTTGTATAAAGCAAACAGACGGAACCGTGGGCATTTGGTACTGGTACGGCCCCTCTAAATTCAGAGGCGATCTCTCCGCTTATAATAACTGTAATCTTTCATTCGACCTCAAGCAGGATCATATTTCTGTCCCGGTAAGTGCATATGATGTAATGATATTTAATACCGGAACTGATACAATGGTCTTTAACACCTCACCGGACCCGTCTCCCGTCAATACATGGGAATCGTATATTGTTCCGCTGACAACCGGCGTGGGCTGGAAATACGGGTCCTCGATTGCCGGAGGCGCACCAAATGCTACTGCTGCGCAGATCCTGGCAATTCTGAGTGATGTAAAAAGGATCCGTATCAGGGCAGAATATGAAGGCCTCTGGAGTGAAACCGATTATCTCGACAATGTTATGCTTTCCTGTGCCGTTGTTCTGCCGGTCGAACTTACCGACTTCACTGCTGTTATCGACGGGCCAAAGCGATCAAAACTTACGTGGACAACCCAGAGCGAACTGAATTGCGCCGGTTTTGAAATTGAAAAAAGCACGGATCTGGGTACCTATGAGGCGATCGGGTATATGGAGGGCCACGGCACTACCACCGAACAAAATACCTACGAATTTTACGATTACGATTTCAGTAACTCAGCGTATTACAGACTTCGGGAGGTTGATAATCTTGGAAAATTATATTATTCAAAACTGGTGTATCTGAAAGCGCCGGAGCCTGAAACTTCCAGCACTGTTATTTATCCTAATCCCGCCAATGATTATCTCACACTGAGCGTGGAGGATGCTGATCCTGTGCAGCAGGTGCGCATTCTGGATGTGAGCGGAAGAGTTATCTATTTTGAATCGGTGCATGCTTATGCCGGAACCTATCAGAATAAAATTGACCTTTCTCTTTTCCCCGAAGGACTCTATTCCATCGTGGTAAATACGGCTAACGGAACCGAAACCCGTCCTTTTGAGATCATACGCTAAATAATCCGGCGCCGGTATCTCTATTTTTCTCTGACTGCACATTTTTATTAAATCCTGCGGAAAATTCACTCCGGTTCACCAGAATATCTCCCGGTGCACAAAATCTCCAAAAAAACATTTTACGAGGGTTAAAAATCATTACTATTTACATACTGAATTCCTACATTTGCACTGCATTAAATAAAACCTTCTCCTCAACACATTAAGGAATTATGGAGCAACAGGCAGCCAGCCATCAGATGATAGATTATATTGCAATACTGATCCAGTTTCTGGTAGCAGCGGGATTTGTAGTTACCACCATCATTGCCGCACAGAAATTTGGCCCGAAACATAAGTCCGCAAAAAAAATGCAGGCCTTTGAATGCGGACTCGACTCGATCGGCAATGCACGACTTCCTTTCTCCGTTAAATATTTTCTCATCGCGATTTTGTTTGTTTTGTTCGACGTAGAGGTGATTTTCTTTTATCCCTGGGCGGTCAACTTCCGTGAACTCGGTGAGAGTGGTTTTATTAAAATGCTGGTATTTATTGTGCCTTTTTTACTTGGATATTATTATATCATCAAAAAAGGCGCATTGAAATGGGAATAAAGGGAATCCTTTGAAATAATCCGTTTTGCGAAATGGACTGAGCGTTTCATCCGGATCACACCAAATCATAAAAGATGTCAAAGATCACAGCAGCGCCTGAAATGTACACCGGAGAGGGATATGGCCTCACACGTCTCGAAAAGATCGTCGGGCTCGCACGCGCGAATTCGATCTGGCCGCTGCCGTTTGCCACATCCTGCTGCGGGATCGAATTCATGGCCACGATGGCCGCAACATATGATCTCGGGAGATTCGGGGCCGAACGATTGAGTTTCTCCCCGCGACAGGCAGATCTGCTGATGGTGATGGGAACCATCGCAAAAAAAATGGGACCTGTACTCAAACAGGTATATGTGCAGATGGCAGAACCTAAATGGGTAATTGCGGTGGGTGCATGTGCAAGCAGCGGCGGAATTTTTGACACGTATTCTGTACTCCAGGGAATTGATAAAGTGATTCCTGTAGATGTTCATGTTCCGGGTTGCCCGCCACCTCCGGAAGCAATTCTCGATGGTATTTTAAAAATTCAGGAACTGGTGAAAACGGAAAGTTTTCGCAGGCGTGAATCACCCGAATACAAACAATTATTGGCAAGTTACGATATCGATTGATGAACCAGGTTGACAATGCATTGGTAGAAAGCGTCCTCCGGGAGCAGTTCGGTGAAGATATCCGTTCAGTGGTCGAAACATATGGTATGCTCGACATTGTTGTTCCGCGCGAAAAAATAACAGAGATACTTACCTGGTTAAATCAAAGTAATTTACTGCAATTCAATTTTCTCACCAGTATGAACGGAATGCATTTTCCTGAAAATAAATCCGGTGAGCTCAGCGTAGTATATCATCTCCATAGTTTTACAAATAATATCCGCATACGTTTGCATATTTTCTTTCCTGCAAATGATCCTGTTGTTCCGACTGCAACCGGAATATTCAGAACAGCAAACTGGATGGAACGCGAAGCATTTGATTTTTTCGGGATAAGATTTACGGGTCATCCCGATCTGAGAAGAATTTTAAATATGGAGGACATGCAATATCATCCCCTGTTAAAACAATATC
>CAYTFT010000044.1:0-11270 GCA_964437155.1 uncultured Chitinophagales bacterium
CAAAATAAGGTGATACAGAGCCATTTAAAAACAAGAGCTATGCGAAGATAATTCCAGATGATGGTTGCCCATAATAGTAAGCCGGTGAATGCAATGGAAAAAATAAATGCAGGGATTCCCGGCACCAATAAATTTCCCACGGCTCCCATGCCCGCTATATCCGCTCCGATATTCAGCGTAATGGAGGGGAAACTGATGATCAGTACAAAGAAGAGAATGTACTTCGGATAGTATTTTTTTATCACACCTGTAAGGCCGCGGTCCGTCACCAGTCCGATCCTTGCACTCATTTCCTGCATCGCTACCATCAGCGGATAAGTAGCAATTGCCGTCCATAATAATTTTGTTCCGAATTGGGCGCCGGCCTGCGAATAGGTGGCAATTCCGGAAGGATCATCATCACTTGCACCGGTGATCAATCCGGGGCCGATCACACTCCAGCGCGATCTCTTTTTTACCGGTTTTTTTATTGCATCCTGCATTTCGGCTTTACGCATTGTTATAAGGAATATTAGAATAGCAAAGTTCAAATTTATTCATATGGATATTCAGGAGACAGAAATTCAATGTATGTCACCTGAAGTTCAAATATAGTCAAACTTAAAAAAGGGATACATCGTTAATTCAACCGGGAAGTGAATGCTGTGTGCGCATACTTTTTTTGCCCACTACAATTTCTGTCATTTTGCGAAATCGCTTCCACACACTTTCCTGCACATAGGGAACATTATACTTATTGCATATTGCTTTTATTGCCGGCTGATATTGCTGATATTTCAGCAGGGGAATGTCGGGGAAGAGATGATGTTCGATCTGGTAATTGAGCCAGCCATGCATAAAATCTGTTCTGTCGTTCCCGCAGGAATAATTCGCGGAACCAATAACCTGCCGGCGATAAAATTCTCCGGCATTATGCACGCGATCCTCAAAGCGGTATAAATCTTCACCGGCATGATTCGGAACAATAATGATAAATGTATAAATATTGATAATGAGCTCGGCAAGCAGTGAATTAATCAGCACAAACAGCGCGGCTGCCGGACTTACCGGCAGAAACAGTATTGGAAGTATGATAAACCGTAGAGCCGCATAAGGCAGTAAACAGGCAAACCAGAACCGGATACCATCTTTCGAAAAAGGGGAGAGCAAGGTTAACCCGGGATAATTTTTTTGGAGATGTGCGGATGCAGGTTGCTTGCCTGATTTTTCTTTTTTTGACCGCAGATACATCCAGTATGTGTTGGGAGCATAATATGTAAACTTCCAGGTACACATAAAAAACAGAAGTGCGAGATATTTAAACCTGCGTGGAATTTTTGCATTTCTGATGAGTTCCACGTTGCGTTCCACGAGGTCGGGATCTGCTTGTTCACCGGTATGGTAATGATGTAAAATATTATGTTCATGTTTCCATGCCGCAGGATGCATCCAGTCAAACCAGTCAATATAACGCCGGTATCCTTTTGCAAATCCCGCGCTGGTAAATCGTGCAGGTCCATTTGTTTTATCATACCCTTTATGTCCGACATGATGCATCATGATCGCCCATCGCGTTACGCTTCCCTGGGCAATGCACCATGCTGAAAAAGGATTTGGAAATATCCAGGCTGTCGCATACCCGGCAATTGAACAGAGTCGTCCCCACCATTCAATTTTTTTAAGGTGACGGAGATCCGCAGTCCCAATTTCAGTTCCGATTTTTGCACGCAGGGCCCTGAGTTCATTTTCAAATCCGGTATGCTCAGTCATTGGAGAAGATGCCATTCCTGCAAAGAAAAGAATTTCCGTGTTTACCGCTTTTGCGCCCATTCACCGCGGTTGCGGTCGTCGTCATCCGGCACGGGAAGGGGAAATCCTTTCAGTTTATAAGAAAATAAGCGCGCTTTTCTTGCCATTTCTGTTTTGGCACGCATGTAATTCAATGAATTAAAATCGTACACCGATTTAGCCGGAATTCTTCCAAGTGTGGCGGGCATATGATTCAGTGAAAAACTGGTGAGCAGACTTTCATTCCAGTCATATACATGATCAATTTCTACAACAGCAAGTGCATGCCATGGAAATACCTTATCATCCCATGGTATCATATTATTAAAAATTTCCGGTGCTTCATCATCCTCTGCCGTGCGCAACTGAATCTGCATTTTGTATTTTGCGCCTTTTCGCTGTACTCTGTCGGTATATTCCTGTTTGAGATAATTTCTTCCTCTTGTTTCATGCGGTAAAACACGCGCATTTGCAATATCCCATTCACTCGGGTTTTCATATAATCCGGTCTCGGGTTCATCATCAAATGGAATTACCCTGTATTTTGCATAGCGTGTTATGCCATCCTTACCAATAAAATAAAATGGTGTTTTACTGTAATAATGCATATTCGCATAAGAATCAGCATCTCTTCTTATTGCATCCAGCGCACCTTTGTAGCTCATCGGATATTTGCGGTAAAGTTCCTGATACTGCACGCCCCATTTTTCTTTGCGCAGGGATGCAAACCGTAGAAAACTTGCCACCGACCAGAATAAACTGATATGTCCTGAATTACATTCAAGATCAAACGGGCTTTCCCATGTAGCATCTGCAAATTTTATGGAAAAGCTAAATACATCTGCCATCGCATCATCCATAAAAGAAACCTGAGCATGCCGAATACGGGCCGGAAATTCTTTTCCTGCAATAAAAAAATCATGTTCCGGAAAAGTGGGATCATCCACAATACGCACCTTCCCGCCTGCAGCAATGCCATTGTTGTGCGACATCCGCTGTCGTTTTTTTAAACTGATAAAAATAACAAGGCCCAGTCCGAACATTTTTGTGGAAAGCCAAAGCACCAGTAAGTCGCGTTTAGCACCGAGCTTTCTGCGAAATGTCATCGGTCCTGTTGAATTTTTTTTCATTTTTTTTCGATAATGGATGAAAGGGAATGGTTGTCAGATATTGGTACGGGATGCTACTTGTGTGATATCAAATCCCAGTTCTTCAAATGCTGCTTTATTATTCTGCAGCATTTCTACAAAATGCGGATCGATATCATTTTCCTCATTATTGGTTATAAACCCATAACCGGTCCGCGATAATAAATTGCTGAACCACATCATTTGTGTGCTGTGCGTCAGGCTGGGTGCAATATTCAGATTTGCTTCTGAGGATAATATGCCGTGTTCTTCTTCACCGAACCGCAGACCTAAACAACTGTATAATACTTCCCCGATATCATCATACTGGTGTTTATTCACCCAGGTATGAATAAAGGTTGCGGTCATAATAATATATTTAGATATATCACGCAGATTCTGCATATCCTCCGGGTGGTTCGGATTATATTGTTCGTTGGTAGTGACAGGGGACAGAACTTTCAATTCACCGTCAATTGTTACGCGCGGTTGTGTAAGATCCAGTCTGAATTCTTCAGTGAGATATTCCATCCTTCGCTGCGTAAAATTTCTTTCCTCTTCGCTCATTTTTGACAGGTCGACCGTTGAATGATAAAGCGGTACTGAATGTTTGGTGAGATCTTTTGAAAAGCGGAATATAGCGCCCCAGTGCTTGATGATATCTTCTTTGTTTTCATCAATAAAATGATCAACGAATTCTGAAACAATACCATAAAAAAGATTTTCCAGTTTTGCATACCGGTGTGCATCTGAAAGTGGTTGCATTGGTTTCCATCCTTTCCAGTCCTGAAAACCGAGGAGGTCGCGTGCCCGCATACCGCATCCCTTCGGTGTCATCGCTGTCGCGTCGGCAATATATCCGTTGATGAGAATATCATCGGCGGTATTATTAATGAGCACAACAGCTTTTGTATGGGGAATAAGTAATGCACCTATCGGATTGCGGCGCATATTTCTGCGCACTGCTATTGAAAATTGTTCTGTATTTAAATGTGTGCCGGTTAAATGCTGATCGAGTTCGGCGCATAAGGCGGAAGTAACGCGCGCGATGCGTTTTGCCTGCATCCATTTGTCACCGTCGGCGGGTGTAAATACATGTTTCTGATAAGGATCGCGATTATAGGCATTCAGCGGCCCCGTAAGATGAATTTCCAGGGGCATAGGAAGTCCTTCTTCTGTTAATCTGAATTTTATTTCGGCAGTCGGAAATCCATAATCATTATTTACTTCGTAATTACAGGCACCGAAATATTTTGCCCAGTAATGTGCGGGATTATTTTTATCCTGCAGAAATGTTGCCATATTCATTCCGTTCATCATACGCTCGCCAAACCATTCGTCGCTGCGCGTATAGCCCGGTAATTTTTCTTCGATGGCAACGGTCAGATTTTTCGGATAATCGCGCTGAATTTGCTGTAATGTAATGGACGCCGGATCATCTTTGATCTGCATCAGATGTTTCCGTTTGGTTAATTCAATGGGAATGATCTGCTGACTGATAGTATCGATACGGCCCTGTGCATATTTTTCCGGCGCTTTTTTATTGTTGTCGGGGAAATAGGCACGCGGTACCGGACTGTCTCTGCGGTATTCCCAATAGGGCAGATAAATGGTGCGCACATTATATCCGCAACCGATAAATTCTGATTTAGGAATAAATATTGTTTTTATGCGTTCAAATTCTGCAACGATCTCATCGCGGTTGTTGATCCTGTGGGTTGTCTGATAAATTTCCAGTCGAACATTCTTACGGTTTGTCCACGTGCGCGCGGCCCGCAGGTCGAACGGCATTTTAAACACACCTTTATTATTCGTGAAATCATCTCCCAGCTTTCGCCATTGAAAAAACCGGCTCTGTGCCCATAATTCAACACGCATCATACGGATAGGCACTTCATTAAAAACAGGCTTGCCGTTTTCATATGTTTTTTCCCGCCGCTCAAACATGATCTTACCGGTAAGTACATCATTTTCAAAATGCCCGAAGATCACCGTCCTGCGCGGAAATTGTTTTTTGATAAATGCACTGAACTGATCTCGCAGATCCTTGTACATCTGATACATTTCTTCTAAAAAGAGCGTGACAGGGCTCGAAATGATTTCTGATTTACCCACCTGAAGATGGTTGATACTTTTCAGTTTTGGGTCGAAGAAATTTCCACGTGCATTATATATCACTTTGGTTTCTTCGTGGCACTGGTCAATGATCTTCCTGATCTCTGCTTTATCCATAATATAAAACGATTAGATATTTTCTTCCCTTCGCGGGCAAATGATAGAAATAAATTTATCTGCTTATCGGCTCTTCCACAAAATACATATCTACATCTCCTTTATTCTTTGCAGCAATTTTTCCCCGATATGTACATTTGAAATCATCTTTTATAAATGCGTATGTGCTGCCGGAAATATTAACTTTTCCCGCTTCACTTCCTGATTCCATCCGGCTGGCTGTATTTACCGTATCACCCCAGATATCAAATGCAAATTTCCGGATACCGACAACACCGGCAACAACAGGACCTGTATGCAGGCCAATACGTATGCGGAAAAAGGACTGCTGATTTTTGGTGCGTTCCTCCATCCGTTTCTGCATCCATTGCTGTATATCGCAGGCTGCACGCACAGCATCAACGGTGTGATTATTATTCGTGATAGATAACCCTCCCACGCACATATAGGAGTCGCCTATGGTTTTAATTTTCTCGATGCCATATTTATCAATGATCTCATCAAAAGCGCTGAAACATTCATCTACCTCCTGAACAAGTTCATCCGGCGTTAATTTCTCTGCATGTTTTGTGAAATCTTCGAAATCGGTAAACATCACCGTAACACTTTCAAACTTGCGCGGTTTCGTTTTTCCTTCGCGCTTTAATTCTTCTGCAGTTTCGGCTGGCAGAATATTAAACAGAAGATCATCCGATTTCTTTTTCTCGGTCTCCAGCTCGGCGGTGCGGTCGCGGACCTTCTGTTCCATCTGGTCGTATAAGATCGCATTGTCGATGGAAACAGCAATTTGCCCGGATAATAAAGACAACAAGTCAATTCTCTCCTGGGTAAATGCCCCGGTTGTAAGATTGTTTTCCAGATACAATATGCCGATCAGCTTTCCCTGATTAATGATGGGTAAAGCAAGTATGGATTTAATTTTATTTTTCTGCACATAGGGATCATTTTCAAAGCGCGTATCTTTTACGGCATCCTGCACCACGATGCTTTCACCGGTGCGTTTCACGTATTTTATTACACTCTCCACCATGAGATCACTACCTGTAATTTCCTGATGCTCGCGAATAGCCGTTTCGTTGGAACCGACAATGGAACGCGCTTCGATAAATAATTTTCCGTCGCGTTCCAGTAATAAAATCCCCGATTGCGCACCTGCATTTTCAATGGCAATATCCATGAGCTTGCGCAATAAATTTGCAAGTACGATCTCACCCGAAATGGTAGTGGCTGCTTTTAAAATAGAACTAAAATCAAGCAGCGCAATATGTGATGTGTTGGTAAGGCTTGTGCTATGGGTGGTGGTGGTTGATGGCCGCAGATCCCGCGTAATATATTTATAATATTTTTTTTCAATATCCAGCTGTTTTGCCGCCGAGCCCCATTCGCCATATGAATTATAGGCTGCCGTGAGATAATATCCTGCAAGGTCATCTGCATGCTGAGAGAGGCAGAGTTTTCCCGCAACTTCATATCCAAGCGCTTTCATTTGCGTGAAATTATATGTCGCGGCTCCTTCGATCGACCGCTCATAATATACGCGTGCATTCTGCGCATCACCGTTTACGCGTAAAAGTTCCGCCTCGACAAGGTCATGTTTATGCCCGAAATTCTGCACACAATGATGCGCGAATTTTTTTAACTTCTTCTGGTCCTTTTTCGCACGCGATAATAATTTTTTCTTTTCTTCCGTTGCAGCATTGTCATACAATGCAAGACAGATCAACGCATCATAAAAATTAAACAGGGCTTTAATATGTTGTGCTGTAACTGCATCCAGTAATTTCAGGGCAATATCTGCATGCTCTTTTGCCTCCTGGTATTTTCCAAAGAAATAGCACAGCGACATCTGCGTAAAATGACATTTATACAGGGCTGTCCTGTCGTTGGCCGTTGTATGTACCGGCAGCATTTCTTCCGCATTATATACTGGTCCCGCGAGTAAATGCGGTGCATCTGACGGTTCGAGAAAATGTAAAACCGCCTGATGATGGATCTTCAGATAATTATTGGGCGTTGATTGTTTTAAGCGGTCAAGCGCAATGATGGCAGTTTCCATCTCTTTCGATAATTCCGGAAGATTTTTACCTGCATAATATGCATGCTGGCAAAAGAAATAATAGGAGAGGGCAGCAAAATCGAGATCACCGGTTTCGAGGCCAAGCTGATAATTCTGCAAAAAAAGCGGAATAGAATCACGTAATGGCACCGTCCAGTGATTGATAAAGCATTGTACGAGAAATCTGGACCGGCAACTGATTGCACGGGCTGCAGGATCTTCCAGCAAACGATATGTAAGATCGCCGAATTTTTTTCCGAGCGGAATATCACCCAGTTCACACATTACCATTCCGTAGGTTCCGAATGCATAAATAGATTGCAGCGATGCGCCTTTTGAAACGGTAAGTCTTACGATCTTAAAAACGGCAAGTAATAAAACTTTCGGTTCCACCCAGTATGCGGGTGGCGTAATCTCCGTACATAACCGCATTCTCGCAAGATCCATTTCATCTTTCAGCTGCGGCAGGTGTTCCAGTTTTTCAAATGATTTTCCCGCTAATTTTATTTTGGTCCCGATCAGTCCGCTGATCACATTCAGATCATTCGGATGCGCAGGAAAATGCACATCCAGTTTATTTAAAATATCCAGGCCTACATTTAATGCGTCGTTCAGTTGGTTTTGTGCAATAAGCGCCTGAATCCTGATCTCGTAAGCGGCTACCTGATCCAGTAATTTCCTGTCAGGATGGATCACCTCCGCAAGATGTCTGTCCATTCCCGTGAAATCACTGTTTAAATAAGAGGATTCGGCCGCCTGCGTATACAGATTTTTTGCAAGGTCATATTGTGATTGCCAGTGATCGGGACGCAATAAGCTGATACCTGCATTTAAATAATCAATCGCCTGGCTGAATGCATAGGTTTGTTTTGCTTTTGTCCCGGCCTGCAAATTAAATTGAGCAAGTCGTTCCTTTTCTTTTGCTTCCGTAATGAGTCCGATGCCATGATTTAATTGTGTAACAATATCAAAGAGATGTTCATCGCGTTCCTCATCAGTAAAATTTTCCAGTAATAACCGGCCGATGCGCAAATGGACGGCATTTTTTTCTGAATCGGGGATCAGCGTGTAAACTGCCTGTTGAATTCTGTCGTGTGAAAAACGAATTTGTTCTCCTGCAGGTATCACCAGACCTTCGGATAAAGCGGGCTCCAGATCGCGTTTTGTCTGCACGCGGTCTTTCTCATAAATCACCGATAATTTATCCAGATCGAAGCCGAATCCTATACAGGCCGCCAGTTTTAATACCTGCTGGCTGGCGGGTTGCAGCTTTTGAATTTTGGCCGCCATCAGTGTTACCACATTATTCGTAATATTCTGCTCTTCAACTTTTTTGAGATTCCAGATCCACTGATGTTTTTCGAAATTAAATTGCAGCAAGCCTTCTTCATACAGCGATTTCAAAAATTGTGTGACAAAGAATGCATTTCCCTGCGTTTTTCCGTACACAAGTTTTGTAAGCTCCTGCGTATTTTCTTTGTCGGTGCCCACAGCTTCAGCGATTAAATCATTTACCATTTCCGGCGACAAATTCCCGATCAGGATATTTTCAACCGGCACATGCGCTTCTTTCAATGCATGCAAAGTGATCATAAAAGGATGTGCGTCGGAAACTTCATTGTCGCGATAAGCGCCGATAAATAACAGATAGCCATTATCCGTATCTGACATTAATATTTTCAGAAGACTGAGAGAAGCTGAATCTGCCCATTGCAGGTCGTCAATAAATAAAACGATCGGATGCTCAGGTTTGCATATCGCATTTACAAATTTCCCAAATACATAATTAAACCTGTTCTGTGCTTCACTCGCACCGATCTCCGGCACGTCAGGTTGTATGCCAATAACATGCTCCAGATTAGGAATTACTTCCGTAAGTACCTTTCCTTCAGTTCCTACTGCCTGCTGAATATCTTCCCTGTACCGCGAAAGTTTCTCCTCATTTTCTGTCAGTAAAAAATTGACAAATTCACTGAATGCCTGTAAAAATGCATAATAGGGTACTGAACGCTGAAACTGGTCGAATTTTCCTTCAATAAAATAGCCGCGTTTTTGTGTGATCGGTTTATGCACCTCATGGATCATTGCCGATTTCCCTGTTCCTGAATAACCGGAAACCAGCAACATTTCCAGTTTCCCTTTTGTGCATCGCGTAAATGCGTTTATCAGCGCTTCAATTTCTTTTTCCCTGCCGAATAATTTTTGCGGGATCTGGAATTTTCCCGAGAAATCATTTTTCCGTAATTCGAATGCTGTAATAACACCTTTGGTTTCGTATTCAAAAAGACATTTTTCGAGATCACTCTTTACGCCGAAGGCCGACTGATATCTGTCCTCTGCATTTTTTGCAAGCAGCAGATCAACTATTTCTGCGAGCTGCACCGGAATGTCAGGATCAACTTCTGAAAGTAATTTTGGACTCACTGCCAGATGACAATGCACGAGTTCCATTACATCTGCAGTGGGAAATGGTAAATGCCCGCTCAGCATTTCATAAAACATAACGCCCATGGAATACAGGTCACTGCGGTAATCCACCACGCGGTTCATTCTGCCGGTTTGCTCCGGAGAATTATACGCAAGTGTACCTTCGAGCCTTGCAGGGTTACCAAGATGATGTTCTTTCAGATCTATCTTTGTTGAAATTCCGAAATCAATAAGTTTTGCAAATCGTTTTTTCAGATTGATAAGAACATTTTTGGGATTTATATCCTTGTGGATGATATGTGCATTATGCATATCACCAACTGCCTGCGCGATATCGATGGCGGCCTGTAAAAATTCAAGTCTGAATCCTGTTTTGTTTTTAAAAACTTCGCTGACGGGTTGTGCATCCACCCATTCAAAATAAATAGCAGGCTGATTATTATATGTTCCTTTTTTAATTGCGTTACGGATGCCCGGAAGATTTAATCCTTCGATAAGATCAAACTCATTATAAAAAACAGCAATATCCTGAGGCGTGGGGTAATCGTAATTCAGCACCTTGAGAATAACAGGTTTTCCCCACTCACTGGTGTCAAGAAAATAAATGAGGGACTTTTTGCTTTCGTGTATCAGTTTCTCTGCCATTCTGCTTGATCCGGGGTAAATAAATTATACTGTCAATGCATGCTGCTGCACCCACAGGTTTTTGAAGGGAAAAAACAATTGGGCAAACCAATACAGTTATGGAAATTTTATTTGAAAAGGAAAATGAAAACACTACTGCAATAAATTGTGCTGGTTATCAGTACATGTAATCAAGATCGTAAAAAGGGCAACAATAACGGCTGTCTGGTTCTAAAGGTTAAAGCTATATAATTATGTATAGAAACCAAAATACATAAGCCCTGCGGTCAGATTGAAATACGAAGCAACACCGACTGTATAAACATATGTTTCCTGCACCATTTTGTATGGAGGCAAATACATTTCAAAAGCAGGCTCCCTCTTTCTGTTCAGGAGTCATTTGTTACCTTTGCCAAAATTTTCAGACATACTATGCGAGAAATACGATTCAGAGAGGCTTTACGCGAAGCCATGGTAGAAGAGATGCGCAAGGATAAAAACATTTTCCTCATGGGCGAGGAGGTGGCAGAATACAATGGTGCATATAAGGTTAGCCAGGGCATGCTGGATGAATTTGGAGCTAAACGAGTGATCGACACGCCGATCGCCGAACTTGGATTTGCCGGGATCGGTGTCGGGGCTGCTATGAACGGGCTGCGTCCGATCATCGAATTCATGACCTTCAATTTTGCCCTGCTCGCTATCGACCAAATCGTGAATTCTGCAGCAAAAACGCTTTCCATGAGTGGCGGTCAGATCACCTGTCCGGTTGTTTTCCGCGGACCCAGTGGTTCAGCCGGACAATTAGGCGCACAGCATTCGCAGATGTTTGAGAACTGGTATGCCAATGTTCCCGGGCTCAAAGTGATCTCTCCTTCGAATCCATATGATGCAAAAGGATTATTGAAATCTGCAATCCTGGATAACGACCCTGTTGTTTTTATGGAAAGTGAGGTGATGTATTCCGATATGGGCCAGGTGCCTGAAGAAGAATATTATATACCCATAGGAAAGGCAGATATAAAAAAGGCCGGAAC
>CAYTFT010000045.1:0-11119 GCA_964437155.1 uncultured Chitinophagales bacterium
TAATGCGGACAATATTTGATTTATACTGAATAATATACGGATCTGCCGTAAGCTTATCATCCTGTGCAGGAATTTTCGCATTAAAATATTTATGCGTAAGCACCACAACCCGATTTGCAAAATTTCCGAGTATGGCAACAAGCTCATTATTATTCCGCGCCTGAAAATCCTTCCAGGTAAATTCACTGTCTTTTGTTTCAGGCATGTTAGCACAGAGAACATATCGCAAAACATCTTCCTTTCCGGGAAATTCTTCCAGATATTTATGTAATTGAATACTCCAGTTGCGTGAGGTCGACATTTTATCGCCCTCCATATTCATAAATTCATTGGCAGGAACATTCGCAGGTAAAATAAATGATCCATGGCTTTTTAAGATACAGGGAAATATCAGGCAATGAAATACAATATTATCCTTCCCGATAAAATGAATGAGCTTCGTTGAACGATCCATCCAGTAGGGCTCCCAGTCTTTATTATTATCCAATGCCCACTGGCGTGTTGCACTGATATATCCGATGGGAGCATCCAGCCATACATATAATACTTTTCCCGAAGCATCCGGAAGTGGCACAGGAACTCCCCAGTCGAGATCTCGTGTGATAGCCCTCGGTTGCAAACCTTCATTCAACCAGCTTGTACACTGGCCTATCACATTTTTTTTCCATTCCTCCTCTCTGCCCTCTCCTTTAATGATCCAGTCTTTCAGCCATTCCTGATATTTATTTAAGGGTAAATACCAGTGTTTTGTTTTGCGAAGAACAGGTGGTTCTTTACTCAATGTTGAAACCGGGCGAATCAGATCGGTAGGTGACAGCGAAGTGCCGCATTTTTCACACTGATCACCATACGCATTTTCGTTGCCGCAAACAGGGCATGTACCTGTGATATATCTGTCGGCTAAAAACTGATTGTATTTTTCGTCGTAATACTGTTCACTTTCCTTTTCTTCAAAAACGCCTTTAGCGTATAATTTCAGGAAAAAGTCCTGTGAAGTTTCCCGGTGAATAGGTGATGAGGTGCGATGATAAATATCAAAACTGATGGCGAGTCCCTGAAATGCTTTTTTATTGATTGCATGGTATTTATCTATGATCTCCTGCGGAGTTGTATTTTCCTTTTTTGCCTGAATCGTAATTGCGGCACCATGCTCATCACTTCCGCAAATAAATACGACGTCTCTTTTTCTGCGGCGCAGATACCGCACATATATGTCCGCCGGCAGATATGCGCCCGCAATATGCCCGATATGGAGCGGGCCGTTCGCATAGGGAAGTGCCGATGTTATTAAATATCTTTCAGGTATTTGCAAGATTTTATCAATTTTAAACCGCAAAATTAATCGTTTATGCTTAACAGTTTGTCCCTGCAGCCCGGCGACACGATCGGCATCATATGCACTGCGCGATGGATTGAAGAAGAAGACCTCGCCTTCGGTGTTGCAGCAATAAGGGAATGGGGATTTACAACGCGTTCCGGCGCTTCCACACAATCAAGGTTTCATCAGTTTGCCGGAGAGGATGCTCTCCGCAAGAATGACCTGCAAATGTTCCTGGATGATCCTTCCGTAAAAGCAATTATTTGTGCACGAGGAGGTTATGGAACCCTGCGTATTATTGATCAGATCGATTTTACCGGATTTATGCAAAACCCGAAATGGATCTGCGGATTCAGCGATATAACAGTGCTGCATACGCATATCAATGATAAACTGGGAATTCCATCCATCCATTCAGCCATGCCGGTCACCTTTAAAAACAATTCTCCGTTAGCACTCGATACTTTAAAAAATGCATTAAGCGGGATTGCACCTTCCTTTCATTTAGAGGCTGCCGAATACAACCGGCACGGTATCGCAGAAGGAGTTCTGATAGGTGGCAACCTTTCGATATTATATGCGCTGCTTGGAACAAAATATGGATTCGGAACCGGGAAAAAAATATTGTTTCTCGAAGATCTCGATGAATATTTATATCATATCGACAGGATGATGATGAGTTTAAAACTGGCCGGTAAACTTGATCAGATCGCCGGACTCATCGTGGGGGGTATGACAGATATGAAAGACAATCCCGTTCCTTTTGGACAAACGGCAGAAGGAATCATTGCCTCCTATTTCAGAAATACGGATATTCCGGTTTGTTTCGGATTCCCGGCGGGCCATCAGACAGATAACCGCGCATTTTATCTCGGGAAAAAAATCAGGATGCAGGTTGCAGAGAGCGGGTCAGAAATTAATTACCTGTAAAATTTCAATTCTCTGCAGCCTCCAAAAAAAAACCGGAAAATATCCGGTCTGTTTGCATTTAATTAGTTTACTTTCGAGGTAAAGGGGTATTTATTTCCCCCATATGATTTGAGGTCGCAGGTGATTCTTCCCACTGCAAGTTCCGATTCAATCCGAACTGGAATTCTGTTCTCATCATCTGTCAGCCAAAGGGTCATACCTTCTCCTTGCTTAAATATTTCACCTTCCTGTAATAATGGTTTGAGTTTAATACAATTGAATGTGCCCAATTTTGTTTCATATTGCTCTTTACCATCATAACGAACATACCTATCATATTCTTTATCTTCGATTGCCATTTTCACAGGAATTTTATCTCCTTTCTTTGCACTTGTAAGATCGAGTGTTCGCATCCAGTAAAAGGTAGAAAGCAGATCTACACCACAGGGATCTGTATTCGTGATTGTCTTCGTGGTTTTTTTTCCCTTTCTGTTATCGCGGTACGAATAAATGATATTATTCTCACGATCCCAGTCATATGATCTGTAAAAAGTATAGCCGCCCTCATATACATCGCGGCTGAATTTATAAGATTGCAATGTCTCCTGATTCATCCATGTATCCACTTTATCCCGCACCTTGAATAACCAGTCAAATGATTTATAGCTGACTGCTTCTCCTGACGCATGCAGAACCGGAATATTTTTATACGTTTCCTGCGTAAGTTTAAAATAGACTTCACCGCCGCTGAGCCATACGGCACCCCAGTTATAATACACCTTATAGGTAAGCGATTCTCCCGACTGGAATGCCATATGCGGTATTTCGCAGGTTTCCGAAGGAGGCAAAACGGAATTTGTTGTTTCCGGATCTGTATCTCCCGAAAAAAGTGTTCCAAGGGATAAGGTTGTAATTATTAATGGTTTTATCATGACTGTCTGCTTTTGAAAAAGTTATATCTGATAATAAATATATATCCTAAAATAGCCGGAAGAATCAGATTCACGAGCCATAAACATGTGGAAGCAGCAAAAGAGGTGATATCATTTACGTCGTATCTCGATAAAACAACGGTTGCGATGGTTCCTCTTGTGAGCACTTCAACTATTGCGAATGTGGGTATCACCGTTTGTGCTATGTAAATCACACCTATTGCCGTGATCCCGCCCGCTATGCTGATTTCAGCTCCGAACAATCGCAGAAAAATCAAATACTGTGCCGTGTAAACCGCATACCGGAGGGTGGATATCAGGAATAATCTGGTATAATCAGAAGCAGTATACAATTGAAGCACTTCCGTATAATGGTACACCCGTTTCAGGAATTTATTCCTTTTAAAAAGGAACATGATCATATCAAAATTGTAATAGGCGATCAGAAGTAATGCGATTGCAACTGCGCCGATCAGTATAACGGACCCCAAAATGACCGGTGTCAATGATTCGAAGCGGTCTATATAGATAACAAGGCAAATGATACCGATGATCATGGTTGCTAGGTTCTGACTAAAACTTCCGATGAGCGAAACAATTACAGCTTTGATTCTGTATTTGCGCGGAACGTATAAAATCCTGCCGCCAAACTCTCCCACTCTGTTGGGTGTAAACAATCCAAGCGTTACACCTGTCCATACAGCTTTAAAAGTCCTGATTAATCTTATAGGGTTAATCTTACTGATAAGCAGTTTCCATTTGTAGGCTTCAAATCCCCAGTTGAGGAGCATAAGAAATAATATGCATATAAAAACCACCAGTACCAGTGTTGCGGAGAGGGAGCGGAGATGGTCGGTTATCTGCCTTAATTTTTCATCATCAATGGCATTGAATTGTTTATAAAGCGCAAAGATCAAAAGGGCAAAAACCGTTACTTTTATGGCAACCGAAAGCCATAACGATCTTTTATTTTCCTTGTGCAAATGATGTTTCAAAATGTCTGAAAATTTTCCGCAAAAAATAATAATGGGTGTTGATCCCGGGACAAATATCCTCGGTTACAGCATTATTTCTGCGGATAAAAATACTATCAAAATACTGATAAACGGCGTAATCCAGTTAAAAAAGAAAGATGATCATTTTCTCCGGCTCGGAATTATTTATGAGAAGCTGAACGGTTATATACAAATATACCGGCCGGAAGTTCTTGCAATTGAAGCACCCTTTTTCGGGAAAAATGTACAGTCGATGCTGAAACTGGGACGCGCACAGGGAGCTGCCATTATTGCGGGCGTAAATAACAATCTTGCAATAATTGAATACAGTCCCCGGAGGATAAAACAATCAATAACCGGTAAAGGGAACGCTTCAAAGGAACAGGTTGCTAAAATGCTGCAAAGCACGCTGCAGATGCATGAAATGCCGAAATATTTTGATGCTACTGATGCATTAGCAGTTGCAGTTTGTCATTTCAACAGTTCAAAGAAAATCATAACCGGCGGAAAGCAATTTAAAAACTGGAGTGATTTTATCAAAGAAAATCCTGCAAAAGTGAAAGGGAAATAAACAGCACCGTTTATGAGCAAACGTTCTCTGCAGCGTTATACTGAAGCCGCCAGCCTTGAATAAAGATCGTTATTTGGCCGGATAGGATTTTTACAAAAATTTTCTGATAGCTGCTGCGGTATCCGCAAGTTCTTCCTGCGACATCTTTAATTTCGGCTTTGAAAAATTGATATCATCCATGGTGCGCAATGGTATCAGATGCATATGTGCATGCGGCACTTCCAATCCGATAACGGATATTCCGATCCTTTCACAGGGAATGGCTTTTTCCATTGCAGATGCAATTGTGCGCGCGAACGGAAGAATTCCGGCGAGAAGAAATGCATCAAGATCAAAAATGTAATCAATCTCCTTTTTGGGAACCACTAAAACATGACCCGGAGCAAGGGGCATAATATCAAGAAATGCAATAAAATTTTCATCCTCTGCAATTTTATGGCAGGGAATTTCACCGCTGATGATTCTTGAAAATAAACTGGCCATTTTCAGAGTGAAATTTCAATGATCCTGAATTCAAGTACTCCGGCCGGAACAGTAATTTTTACAGTCTCCCCGGGTGTTTTCCCCAGCAATCCCTTACCGATGGGAGAAGTGACAGAAATTTTTCCGTTTTTCACATCAGCTTCCTTTTCTGATACCAGTGTATAAGAGATGTCCTTCTTAAATTTCAGATCGTGCAGTTTTACGGTAGTAAATACCGAAACTTTTGAAGTATCGATTTTGGACTCATCGAGGAGCCTTGCATTGGATAATAATTCTTCGAGCTTCGCAATTTTAAGTTCCAGCAATCCCTGTGCTTCTTTCGCGGCATCGTATTCGGCATTCTCTGAAAGATCACCCTTTTCCCGGGCTTCCTTTATCTGCCTTGCCATCTCTGCACGACCCTTCGTTTTTAATTCCTGTATTTCTACCTTCAGATTTTCCAGACCCTCCTTACTTAAATATGATACTTCTCCCATGATTTTCTATTTTCAGAATAAAAAAAAGAAACGTTCCCTGTTCAGAAACGTTTCCACAAAGTTATAAAAGATTTTAATCAGAAACTGAGACGCAGTCCGAAGCAATGCGATCCTTCATACTGATACGATGTTCTGTATGAATAATTCAATGCAACAAGACTTCCTGAAACTTTATTGAGCGGATACTGGAAAGTAATACCAGCTGCAGCGCCTGTGCTGGCACTGGTTCTGTCTACATCATTGGTGATTCCGTTTTCATAACGGTACCCCGCGCGCAACATAAACATTTCTGTATTTTTTACTTTCAGGGCATATTCCAATCCTGCTCCAAACTGGTCTTTATAAAATGAGTTTGAAACAAAGCTACCCACTGCAGTCAGCCTGTTGGTTTGACCGAAATAAAAGTCGTAAGAAAGCCCGATGGTAAGTAAGGAAGGCAACTCAAAACTTTCTGCGCGAAAATCCTGTGTCATTGTATAATCTCCATCCGGAACATTACCTCTGAAGCTCAATCCGTCACCGCTGAATTTCATGGGTGAACCGATATTGCGGAGAGCAATTCCCATTTTGATCTGCTCAGGATGCACATCACTTCCTGAAATATACTGGATCCCGATATCCATTGATACACCTACTGCTTTCACATCTGAAATACTTTCAGAGATCACCCGCAGGGTTACACCACCGCTCAGATAGTCTGCGAAATTTCTTGCATACGATATACCGATATTTGAAAACCTCGGTTTATAGAATGCACCCGTTCCGTCAGGATTATCCGCTGTGGTTACCTCGATCTCGCCGAGGTCCATGGATGTAAGTGTGAGGCCGATAGCACCATCACCTACTTTTTGTGCAAATCCGAAAGTATTCAGGCTGATATCTGTTCCCACCAGCCATTCCGTTCTGTCGAATTCGATCTGGGTTCCCTTCAAAAAGGTTAATCCTGCAACGTTAAGGTTCGGAGCCTCAACGCCACGCACCGAAGCGATATTCAATCCATACCAGCCGGAGCTTTGCGCCCACGGGTCGATTAATAACTCCGATGCGCCGGCCTGTCCGGTACGATCAGGATTTCCCGCCATCATCACTGCAGGAGCCATTACACAGATCGATAATAATATTTTTCTCATTCTTGTCATGTGTTTCATTTTTAGAAAGTATCAAGATCAATTGGTCGCATAACACCAAACCATTTTACGGTTTTCTCTCCGAGATTACCCGCATCAATATGAATGATATACATGCCGCTCGCTAAAGGAACATTCTTCTCATTTTTGAGGTCCCAGTCAAGCGAAGTATCCAGATTTGACGACTTGGAGTTTAATTCTCCGCCGGAAGTGTTATCCTGAGTAACATCTCTTTCGAACCTGCGAACGAGTGTTCCATCCAATGTGAATATGGAAATAGTACACTTGGCCGGTAGATTCGTGATCTTCACCCTGTTGTCGAGTGAACTCGTTTCGTAAGCCGAGTATGCATAATAAGGATTCGGGACAACCCGTATCAGATCAAGTGCAGCGCTCGCCGTGGGTTCATCATTAACACCCGGTGCAAGATTGGCTGTTGAAAATCTGTAAAGCGGGAACCCGAGGTTTTCGCCTGTGACGAAATAGGATAAATACGGTTTTGTAACTCTCAGTTGGACAGTGGTCTCTGTCGGGATCTCCATTGGTGAGCCCTGCGCAGAACTGAATCCTTCAGCCAGGAATGGCATTGT
Source organism: uncultured Chitinophagales bacterium (assembly GCA_964437155.1). Taxonomy (GTDB): domain Bacteria; phylum Bacteroidota; class Bacteroidia; order Chitinophagales; family BACL12; genus UBA7236. The sequence goes on from CAYTFT010000045.1 coordinate 7,402, forward strand.
GATCCAAACCACATTTTTGAAGATGTCTTTATAAACTGATGTCTCAGGCTGTGTGCCGCCTATCCAGGATAATGAATCGTGGATGTTCTTACAATTATCGTAAGTCGTTTTAGTTACATAGATATAGTGTTTCCCTCCGTAAATCGGATTGAAATTATCATCAAAGAAAGTAGAGGAAGGATTCCATACCATATCCTTACCACGACCGTCCAACTGACCTGCACATCCGTCTTCTCCAAAGAATAGATTCAGCCTTCTGCCAGTCTCAACGTCAATTGCATAACCGGGGAACCAGGAATAGCCCACGGAGCCATCAGGATCAATTGTTCCATCCTGCATTCTCGATGGTAACTGACGAAGATCGAGTTTAACCTCATTCCTGTCGATAGTGGTACACTCACCGCTTTCAACTACAATACAACGAGACCACTTAGATTTATCTGAAGTAAATACTACATCTACACCGATAGTTTCTTCAATCGGAATCTGCGGACGTAAACCGGTAATAGTTCTTAATGGCATAAACGGTACATCACCGGTATTGAAGGCAACGAGTTCTGTTGGCGCCCAGGTTCCACCAAGAATACCCTCAAACACCTGATTTTCATCCGGATTTGGCAGCACGTCGGCAAAAAGCCCGTCAGCGATTCCCGAACGTATCCAGTCCAGAACAGTTCCATCATTGTCAGGAACACCTGAAAGCCATTGTTTATTCGGATCTGCATAGGTAAGCGTTGAACTGATATATCCGTTGTTTTCCTCCTTTTCAATGAATGATCCTGCGACAGTTGAGCCACCCGGATCGAAAACGTTCCTGACTGTTACAGAAAGTCCCCAGTCGGAAATCACCTGCTCATTCACAAAATTGATAGGGAAATCAGAAACCACTGAAGTACCTTCAGTAAGGTTCGTCAATACCCACCAGGTACTATCCGGATTTAACGGATTGCTATTCGTTGAATCCACCAGCTTCAATTCAAAATCGGCAGCAGGAACACGAACAGGATCATACACCATAACATCGATTGGAGCTTTTCTTCCCTTGTACACCGGTGCTTCCATGGTATAATCCGCAAGAATTGTCTCAACAGAAGCATCCGTAAGTTCCTGGAAATTCCCGCCATTTCCAACACCCTCGATCTTTGTGATATCGGGACCATCGCCATAAGCAGCATTCAGCACCATGCCGCCATTTTCCGGATCCGGTTTGTGCGGAATAGCTGTGTAGATTTTAATATTTTTTCTCCCTTCGAGATATGGTCTTTTCTGCGAATTCGCATCCGTTGGATCGTAAGGAAGGAAATTATTATATGCGTAAGAAACAACCGAGAAATAATACGTTTTAAAATTGATCAGTTGTGTATTGCCTTCGGCGAAGGCATCATCCGTAACCTCAAAAGTATGCTGGATACCGACGTTATTACCTGTAACCATCAGTTCAGGAACATCAGATCCGATCAATACATCAAAATCATAATTTACAATTTTATCTACTCCGTCTTTCAGATCGCATTGATAAATAAGTTTGGCTTTGGTTACATCGCCATATTCTGAGGGAGAAACCTGTGCATTTTCAAGCTGATAGATCTTATATCCCTGGAAATTATATGTTGTATCCATAATACCGGGATTTTCCTCAATAATACTGTCCGGTAACTGGCTCACAATACTTACGATCAGAGGATCAGTTTCCTGATAACTCTCACCGATATTGTTTGAAGTAGGCCCGTTCGTTAATGAAAGTACCAGCGACTGATCGAGTTCTCTTACTGAAAGATCAGGTGCATCCGGTCCGCCAATCAACTGGAAATCTGCATCAAATAATGCCTGTGCTTTCTGGTCAGCAAGACGTGCAAGGTCAAAGGATGTCTGGCATCCACCGGATACCGGAGGACGAACCCAGATTGCACCCATAACGATTTCATTTTTAGCACCAGGTAATAAGGAGAAAGGTCCTGAAGACTGCAGATATCTTCTGTCTGCAGGGGGATTGCTTTCTGTGCACTCGCTCCATCCTGTAGGATCGGAAGGATCACTCGGGAAAATATAATTTGAATTTTCTGTACCGCCATAGCCGTTTCCGCCATATGTAAATGGTGAACCATCCTTCCATGTTCCGGACATATATCCATAATAGTGGGCGGCAACCTCAGGGTTACCGATCACGGAAAAGTCATTATTATAATAAAGGAAAGAGGACATTCCTAAGCGGATACTGTCTACAATAACACCACCATCTGTAATGTATTTGATCGGACCCTGGAAAAAGTCAGATCCGAAGATCGGAGGGTTCGGCCCGTAATTCGGTGAAGTAGGACCATCAAGGAGATCACCATTATAACACATACCCAGTGAAAGTGTTGTATCGCATCCAACCCAGTCATCATCATAAGCTCCGAGATCTGAGTCCACCCACTGACCAAAATACGTTGAATCAAGGGCTGTTGTCGCATAATTAATTACATTGTAACGATAGAAGGTCATGTCATTGATCTCATCGTTCGTCTGGAAGGCAAATGCCATAGCCTGTATCTCAATGCCGATGGCATCACCACCCGATTCAGTATGGATATTCCCTTTATCATTATATACCCAGAAAATTGCCTGATCACCATTGATATCTGGATATTCTCCTAATTCTGGGGAATAAATTCCATCAAAGTTCACATCCACAAATGGAGCAAGATCCTTCTGAACGTCGATCACCTCACCTGCTTTACCGGTAGCATTCGGATTTCCAACACCCGGCCATTCGCGAATGATCTGCGGGATTTCGCCTTCAGGGATCAAAGAAGTTGTAGCTGTAACACCCGGTGTTCCGCCGTAAGTGAGAATGGTTTCAAAGAAACCGTCAATATCAGTTCTGTTTATTTTCCAGTGGCGGTCATAAGCATTACAGGTTGCATCATCAATTGTTCCGTCGGCATCGAGCGGACCGGGCCAGAAGTCATTTCCACTCTGGCGATAGGTTTGTGCCGCAATCTTAAGCTGTCCTCCCGCATCAATTCCGCCAATCCACAAAGCTCCGGCAAAGCTTGAACTTACGGGGATAATACCGGTTGACGGGTCCACTTTCGGGATCTCATATTTAGCATCATTCTGGAGGTCCCACCAAAAGTCACCGGCTCCCAGCAAGCGACACCTTACGTTATTAATATCAAGGTCCACCTGAGTAGTTGCATCGGCGCAGCCTGCACTTAATTTGGCATAGGTTGAAACGCGCTTACCGGTGATACCGATATTTTCCTTAGCCTGCACATTCAGAGCTGTACACAAGAGCAGTAATACAATCCAGTTCAGTTTATTTTTTAACATATCTGATGTTTTAACTTTTTTTTAGAAATCGAATGATACACCCAGTCTTACCCTTCTTGGAATACTAAAATTATCAGGGTTCATCATTTTAATATTGTAGAGATCAACAAATGATTGCGGATCAACCTGTGAGCTGATAGACTCAACACCTTCAGCAGATGTGAGATAACCGTCATCCATAGCGTTTCCTGTATACGCATACACTGCGATCACGTTTTCTGCATCGAACAGGTTCTGTACCCAGAGGTAAACATCCATAGATATCGGACGGTCATTTTTACCCATGCCGAAATAGAAGGCTTTATCCAGTTTTATATCTGTTCGATAATGCCATGGAAGACGTGAGCCGTTAATTCCACCTTCCAGCGTTGAACGGTTGTTAATACCGAACTGTGCAGTTGGC
>CAYTFT010000046.1:0-10699 GCA_964437155.1 uncultured Chitinophagales bacterium
TTCATTTCGCCGTGAGTGAGATAATAAGTGAAATCCATCCCTCCGTTGAAACCACCTACAGAGCTGTTACGGGGCTTGCCGTCTGCCTCATTCTGGATCATGGTGTAATCAGAATAGGCAAATACTCCTTCGATCAGCATATTTGATTCTGCCGGAACGATCACAAAATTGCTTCCCGCTCCATAGGCATTCCAGCGGAAAGTAGTGATTTCAGAATAATTAACGCTGTCTCTGTAGTTGAAAGCAAATAAATTTATTTTATTTCCGGATTCAGAATTCATCGAAATCTTGCCATAGAGATCGGTAAATGAATACGGAATTCCGTTATTCCCGAGAATGCCTTCCTCATTATTTACATAAGGATAAAAGATTTCGGATGTTTTATCGAGATATGAATGTTTGGCAGTGAGTATATAGGTGAGTCCTGATTGCGCTGCGCTCTTCTTTTTGATAGGGCCCTCGAGTAATAATCTTGACATGAACGGACTCACAGAAAAGTCGCCTTCCGTTTTCTTTTTATTCCCGTCGCGCGTGGTAATATCGACGACTGCTGAAATTCTGTCACCATATTCTGCACCGAACCCGCCTGTATACACATCCACATTCCGGATAATATCTGTTTCAAATACGCTGAATAATCCAATCGAATGGAAGGGATTATAAATGATCATTCCATCAAGTAATACTTTATTCTGAATAGGGGAGCCGCCGCGGATATATAATTGTCCACCCTGGTCACCGGTGAAAATTACACCGGGTAAAACCTGCAGATATTGTGCAAGGTCCGGTTCACCGCCGATAGAAGGGAGCCGTTTGATCTGGAAAGGAGTGATCGTGGTGGTGGAGATATTCACTTCCTCCATTTTCTTTTGCGTTTTCGAAGATATAGTTACAGTAGTAAGCGAGATGCCCGATTGTTTCATCTCCATTTTAATATTGAGGATCTTATTTGCTTCTACGGTAATATTATACAACAGCGTATCGTATCCGATATACGTTAAAATCAATGTCTGGGGTCCGGCCGGAACTTCGGGTATAGAGAAGAAACCATTCTCGTCGGTGGGGGCGCCCACATTATCTGTATTGGTCACGATCACATTTACAAAAGGGACGGGTTCGCCATTGTCGATATCATACACAAAACCCCTCACGGAGCCATTCTGGGAAAATACGGTAGAAATTATCGCTGAAAGCAGCGTAAGGAGCGCCAAATGTCTGAACTGCATACGGGTGGCGAAGATAGGCAGAAATGGGTGAATTTAGGATCAGCGATCGCAATTTTACAGAAGGCTGACGGGCACGAAAGGTTTGAAAACTAAGGTATTTTAAGGAATTTCACGCCGCAGATGGAATTGAAAAAGCAGATATGGTTTCATGTTGGTTTAGGAAAAACCGCCAGCACCTGGCTGCAGAATAAGGTTTTCACACAATTTACCGGCGTATATTATATCCATCCCACAAGGTACCGCAAATACCGGCAGATTATTGACTCCACGGAGCATGCAAAATATTTTGTGTCAAGGGAAATGGATCAGCAGCTGGAACGTGAGGTGAAAAAATTTGCGGAGAAATATCCTGATACGCAACCTATAATCGTTTTGCGCCGTAACGAAGCGTGGATCGCCTCCCAATACAGGAGATTTTTAAAGAACGGATATCCCTATACGTTTACCGAATTTTTTGATGTTGAAAAAGACAGCGGATTCTGGAAAATTGCAGATGCACTTTTCTTCCCGAAAATTGAGATCCTATGCACATATTTTACGCAAAAACCGCTCATACTTTTTTATGAGGATATGCGGAAGGACCCGTTTGCATGTATTGATAAAATTGCTGCAGTGATGGGAGCACAGTATCAGCGGGAAAATATTTCACTGGAACCGCATCATATTTCCTATGCGGAAAAACAATTGAAGGCAATGTTGCGGATTGCACCGTTTCTGTTTACAAAAGCGCCTGCATATAAGGGATCACGGTTCAATACATGGATACGCAGAAGAAGCAGAATGCTTGCCTGCTACCTGATTTTATTCGTAGCGCGTCTTCTGCCAGCTTCCCTTTTTTCGAAAAAACCATTAATACCTCCTGAAGAGCTGGCAAAGGTGAAAGAGTATTTTGCAGAAGACTGGGCGCGATGTAAAAGGTATGCCGAAGAAAATCAGATATAATTTTCCGCAGCTGTTTGCGGATATCTATCCCGACGCGTAACAGATATTTACCGTCGTATATTTTTTTCTGCACGCAGCATTTCTGCATACCCCATTTTCTGTGCAAGCGCTTTAACCGCCATGGTGATCCGCTTTGTTTTTGTTTCAATGGTTTTTCCGCTGTCAATCCATTTGGAAAAATACTTGCGGTGGGAGAGTGGAAGCGTATTAAAAAATGCAAGTGCCCCGGGAGCATCTTCCAGGCATGCAATAAAATCTTCTGAAAAAACGAACGGCCGTTCATCCGTGGCGAGCGTAACCTGCATTGTGTGGCCCTGTCTTTTTCCTATGGCTTTTCGCATAGCTGCATTCAGCGGCATGATGAAACTTCCGCCACCCATCGGCAACAGCGAAACGCCGGTGATCGCATGCTCGTCGAGTTTTCCCTTTACTGTATACGAAGTTTTTTTACCGGGATTGAGTTTTTCTGCAATTGCGGCAGGGATCTCAAAATACGTCCACCCGGTTTTTTCCCCCTGCTTATCGAATTTTTTAATGATAACGGTAAATCGGACCATCGGATTGATTATTATCAGCCGATAAAGTTACAAATGTCACGGATTCCATGTGATAATGCAATCAATTTTGCAGCATACAATAACAATTAAAAAATATTATAATGGAAGATAAACAAATAACCGATTTAGGTATAACTATGCCACGCATCGGAGACAACGCCCCGGTATTTTCTGCAGAAACCACACAGGGCAGAATTAATTTCCCAAAAGATTTCAGTGGTAAATGGGTAATTCTATTCAGCCATCCTGCTGATTTTACTCCTGTATGCACAACAGAATTCATGACGTTTGCATCCATGGAAAAGGAATTTGCTGCATTAAACTGCCAGTTGATCGGATTATCGGTTGACAGCCTGTACAGCCATATTGCATGGCTGCGGACGATCAGGGAAAAGATCCGCTACAACGATATGCACGATATAGAAGTGCAATTCCCTCTCATCGAAGATATTTCAATGGAGGTATCGAAAAAATTCGGCATGATTCAGCCAAATGAAAGTAATACGAAAGCGGTGAGGGCGGTATTTTTTATTGATCCGGCTGCGAAAATCCGGGCAATAATTTATTATCCGCTCACTACCGGGAGAAATTTTAAAGAATTAAAACGGGTGCTGCTCGCGCTACAAACGGCTGATACCTTTGGTGTTGCTACACCTGCCAACTGGGAACCGGGGGAAGATGTGATAGTGCCTACTGCAGGCTCCTGCGGTGTTGCTAAAAAAAGAATGGAGGGGAAAGAGGAAGGCGTTAATTGTATCGATTGGTTCTTCTGTATGAAAGAACTCAGCAAAGAAAAAATTGATACATTGTTTATTCGCGAAAAGGAACTCAATTTAAATTAAAGTAAAAAGTAAACGGGACAGATTTCTGATCCCGTTTACTTCCCTGCCTTATTTTGTTATCAGCAATGGATGTGCGCTAAATGTATTTTCACCACGCAGTGTAATAACATATTGTCCGGATGGAATGCCGGAGACATCCAGCAGGAGTGTTTTGTTGTGTGGTAAAATATTTTCCGCATACATTAACCGCCCTGTCATATCCATTAATTCCAGCAACGAAAAATCAGTGGGATTTTCAATTTGAACAGTTATGCTGATTATCGCAGGATTCGGACTGATACTGATTGTATGTGCAGCATTTAATTCGTCAACCCCGTTGCATAACGTTACTGTTATTTCAGTGGTTGCAGAATCTGTGCATCCTTCCGCATTTGTGTACGTGTAAATAATTGAATGTGTTCCAATACCGGCTGCTGCAGGATCGAATATTCCGCCGGCAACGCCATCACCCGAATATACGCCGCCTTCCGGAGTTCCACCTGTTAATGCGAATGGTTCGCTGTCTGAACAGATTTCATCAGAGGAAAGAATAAGATCAACTTCCGGTAAAGGATAAACGGAAATAATTACCGTATCATAAGCGGTGCATCCATTTGTATTTGTTGCTGCAACGAAATAGGTTCCGCCGGCAGTTGCATTAATCGTTGCGGTTGATGCACCTGTGTTCCAGATATACGTATCTTCCAGCGGTATTGATGCATCGAGCAATGCAGAGCCTCCTTCACAAAATGCCTGGTCCGGACCGAGATCAACTGCCGGAGCTGTAAGTGTTGTTATGGTGATTTCGTCAAACGTAGAACATCCGTAAACATTCGTAACCGTTACATTGTAAGTGCCGGATGCGCCGGCGAATATTTGTTGTGTTGTTTCACCGGTTGACCACGTATAAGTTGAACCGGGATTTTCAGCATCGAGCAACAGTGGCGTGTTTTCACAAATCTGCGCATCAATTCCCAGATCAACAACCGGCAACGGATTAATTGTAACGTGTATCAGATCATTATCTGTGCAACCATATGCGTTCGTAACGGTAACAGAATAATTTCCTGTTGCCGTAACATTTATTGTTTGTGTTGTCGCCCCGGTATTCCAGCTATACGTTGCTCCGGGATTCCCCGCATCCAGGATGACAACTGCATCTGCGCAAACCGTTATATCGGCACCAAGAGCAACGTCGGGTTGCGGATAGACTGCGATATCAATGGAATCGGTCCCGGAACATCCCGCGGCAGTTGTGACAATTACACTGTAGGTTCCGGCTGCCGAAACGGTAATTGTTTGCGTTGAAGCGCCTGTATTCCAGTCATATGTTGCACCGGTATTTTCTGCATCCAGCACAATACTTCCCCCTGCGCAAAAACCCGTATTCATACCAAGATCAACAACAGGGATCGGATTTACAGAAACATGTACAAGATCATTATCCGTGCAGCCGTATCCATTCGTTACAGTCACCGAATAATTTCCTGTTGTTGCAACTGTAATTGTTTGTGTTGTTGCACCTGTATTCCATAAAAAAGTTGCACCCGGGTTTCCTGCATTCAAGACTACTGTTTCTCCTGCGCATATAGATATATCCGGACCGAGGTTTACATTCGGTGCAGGATTTACTGTTACAGTAATTGCATCAGCAGCCGTGCATCCTGCACCATCCGTAATTGTAACAGAATAATTTCCTGCAGTACTAACACTGATCGTTTGTGTTGTGGCTCCCGTATTCCATACATAGGTTGCTCCGGGATTTCCCGCATTTAAAGTTGTTGTTGTCCCGTTACAGATGGCGACATCTGCACCCAGATCCACCACGGGAGAATTTACTGTTAAATGGGTAATTACCGTACTGTCGCATCCAACTGCCGGTGTATAATAATCATAATAATCACCAGGCACTGTCTGCCATGCACCGCCTGCAAAATAACTTTCCCCTGCACATATCGCAACATCATTATTGATCGTATAAGAAGTACAATATTTGGCTAAAAATCCATCCCATCCGGTAAATGCCGAATTTAAACTGGCAACACCGGCGCCCGGATCAAAATCAACAATTCCGTCAAAATATCCGGTTATCATTTCAATGCCTTCATTATCAAATTCCAGATTGGAAGGCCAGTCTTCTCCTGTGTTCCCAATTTTTTCGGCAGTTGCAAAACTCCCGGCAGTTGTCCAGACTGTTCTGAAAATATCTGTATATCCTGCGGATGTAAGATTAAATGTGCCGCCGGAAGGGTCGAGATCCACGGTTTGTTCAAATGGCCCTGTCATATGAATATTTCCGGAAATGTCGATCTGTAATCCTGCTACAGATTGCCATCCGAGACCACCAATATTTTTTGACCAGACAAAGCTCCCGGCTGCTGCAGTTAATTTCACCACAAAACCATCAATATATCCTGCTGAAATTAAATTCATTACGCCGGGACCCGGATCAGTATCCAAAGTGCCCTGGTAAAATCCTGCACATACAATTGTATTTTCCGTTTCGTTGACAGCGATACAGGTTCCCTGCTCATCCATATTGCCGGAAAGTTGTGCGGCCCATAAATAATTTCCTGCGGAATTTAATTTCAGTACAACAGCATCTGCACCAAAACCCCATGCAGATAAATTATGTACACCAACTCCGGGATCAAAATCAACCGTACCCCAGAATTCACCGGTGATATAAATATTATCAGCAGCATCGAGTATCGTTTTGTTGCCCCAGAAGCTTGGTAACAGCAGAGCCCATACGAATGTACCTGCATTATTCAATTTTAATAAAAAATCGGAGCCACCTGCACCGGCAGTTAAATTAAATGTTCCTGCGCCGGGATTAAAATCAACAGTGTTTTGAAAATAGCCATGTAAAACCGGATTACCTGCAGCATCCAGGTCGAATCCATAATTCTGTTCAGTGCCTGTTCCGCCGGTATTTACCGCCCACACTAAATTTCCTGCGGCGGAATATTTCGCGCAAAAGATATCGTCACCTCCTGCCGAAACCAGGTTATACGTTGCACCCGTTGGATCAGCATCTATCGTTCCATTAAAATAACCGAAAATGAAAACATTGCCGGCAGCATCGGTTTTAATGACTGAAGAAGTGGAAAATCCTGTTCCTGTCAATTGAATTCCCCATACATAGTTCCCGGCGCTGTTTAATTTAACGATGGCCACATCCTGTGCACCGGCAGAAGTGAAATTTACAACAGGCACTCCGGGATCAACATCCAGTGTCCCCCAGAAATTAACTGCCGAATACGTATTACCGCTATTATCAGCAGCTGCATCGGCACAAACCTGTGCATCGTTTCCGTGAAATTGTTTCGCCATCACAAAGCTTTGTGCAGGCATATTAAAAAAGGAAAGAATCAATAGAAGGAGGAGTATTGGTTTGCGCATAGATTTTGGTTTGATGGTAAAGGACAGACTCCGCAGCCAATTATTATGCCACGCAGTCTGGTTTAAAGCATAACTAAATTACTTCATATTTGCCGGATGGCGGCTGCATTAATCATTCATTTCATAATACAGCAGAGACAAGGATATTCCGAATCCGGTTAACCTGCCCTCAATGGTCATCGGATCATTTGCGTAAGTGTAAGGATTGATATAGGAGTTGAGTTCGTAATAATCGGTTGTTACGGGCGTCCAGCTAAAATAGGGTTTGAACATTATACCGAATCCGTTATCCGTAGCAGCAATAAATTGCACAAAGGGTTCAAATCCAACCTTGTACTGACTATTTACTTTTTCAAAATTAGCGGTGTTGATATTTTCCGGTGAGTCAGCACGGGTAAGTTGTTTTTCGCTGTCGATACCGGTATTGATCCCGATCATCAGTGCAAAATTATCTTCGGCACCGAGGCAGACGCCAAGTCCGATATCCCATGTATTCCATTTGCTTTTCAGATCGCGTTGCTGGATAGTGCCGGTTACATCTTCACCGGAGGCGCTTACGGTGGAGGCGCGCTGGGTAAATCCGAAATCCCATGCAAATGCAGATGCCGTACCGCCGACATGCGTAGTAATTCCATCATAATAGCGACAATATTCCATTTCATCATCCAGATAAGTGCGGGTCTCATTATAGCGGTCGATCACATAATCGAGGCCATCGCTATGTAAAACCGATGCATTATATCCGGCACCGAAATAATATGCATGTTGTGCGGATACATTGTTGTAAAATAGAATTATCAAAAGAACGCAAAATAAATTTTTCATAACGGGAAAGGCAAGCTATTATATATTATCATTCAAAAAAATTCCAGATAGACAGTGTCTGTAAAACCAAATTGTTCTGAATAAGTTACGGAAAAGGAGGCGAGGGTGGTTTCTGATGCATTGCCTTTGAGATTAAAATAGGTAATGATCATAGTTCCCCCATCCCCAATTTGATCATCCAGGATTTCTGTTTTTATTTCAAAAACATTTTCAGGAAGGCAATTGGTGATCTGATTAACAACTTCCTTATATTTTGCAGAAACTGCATCATCATTATCTGCTGTTTGAAAAAGGTATTCCTTGTAATGCGTAACATTAGAAATAATTCCGTTATCCCCTGGGAAAAGTGTTCGTGTTGTATTGATCTGGTCCGTTGTCCGTCCTTCTGTTGCAGGTATCAGTCTGAAATAACATTGCCATTGATTAAGCAGATAAGCAAACCGGCTGCAGAATGGAAGATTTTCATTAAATTCCATTTGTTCTTTCGAAAGTTTTCGCATGCCAAAAGTAAAATTGCCGGTTGCGAGCGCCGTTGTTGAGGTATAAACGACATGAAACACGGTATCGCTATGCGCGGTGATAATGATGAAGGATGTGCCGGTGCCCTCTTGTCCCTTCACCCAGTTCACTAACGTTGTGTCGACAGTATACATCAGCGGAGTGAAATCGCCGGAGGTCATGTAAAGAAGAACCCCTTCTCCCGCGCTGAGTTGCAATTGCATATCGCGATAATGATAATCTCCGGTAAGCATGGGATCAGATGAAGTGAGTTCTGACGATTTTTCATCCTGATAAATGCCCATGGTAAAATTCTGCGCAGTTGCGCCGGTACTTATTAATGTGCTGAAAATAACAAGGTGAAGAGAATACGTAAATAATTTCATAATGAATCGTGTTCAGACTTTTGTTGCTGTTGTAAAATGAATGACCGGATGTTTTAAATAAATATAGAGTGCCGCTTGAAGATAATGCATCTTATTACCGTCTAAATATATGCATGAGGGAGAGGTCTTTTTCCTATCCGCTTACATAGCGAGCTGGACAGGAATATCCACTGTCGTTGCATTATCATGTTTGTCGATTGCAAAATACCGGATGATCGCATCGGTATTTACATTAAAGGTGTCAACTCTTTTGGCGTAGATGGTATATTCTTTAACATTTCCAAATGAATAACCGGCATCAGGCCAAAGCAAAACCGTGTCGGTACCATAAATGATATGCACGCTAATATCCGATAACTCTGATGCATCAGAAACATCTCCGTTGAGGCTGATCGTATCGCCCACTGTAAAAATCTGTCCGTCAGTCGGAGTTGAAACTGCGAGTTCAGGCGCAGTTACATCTTCAATATGATCATTTTTGCTTTTATCACAAGCTGAAAAAAATAAACCCGTTGCCGTGAGGAGGGAAAGGGTGATAATCTTAATATTTCTCATTAGGCTGTATTTTAACGATTAAAGGTAGGGCAAAGCGTACAAAGTTTAAAATGGTGAATTGGTCAATGCGGTATTGTGCCGGGTCAGGTTAATTGACGGGTAATCTCAATGTTTTTGCCTCGCCTGTTGCAACATCCGCGACCCGCAAAATTTGTATACCTGCAGAATAAGTACTGCAGGGGTATACGGAAGTTGTATTGCCTGCGGGAATAAATGCTTCTGTTCGAAAAAGAAGGGCGCCGCTCAGATTGTATAATTCAATTCGGTTCAATCCAGCCCATTGCAGATGTTATTTGCCGGGCATGAACAGTTAATTGGAAACCGGTGATCAGGGACAACAGGATGAGGAGGGTACGGATGATTTTCATAGTAGTTGAATGTCTCGTGAAATTACAGAATTATCAGATTGGACAGGTCTTTTACCTTGTGATCGCGTTTACTGTGATGGTGATTAAAGTCATGTGTTGAATGTATCTGTTATCACACAATATACTATGTTTCTGCAGTCTATTTACATTGTAAAACTAAATTGTATGCGAAGCTTATATCATCTTTCAGCGGTTGCGATTTTTTCCATACTGTTAGTATCGCAAACTACAACTTTTGCGCAGGTAGTGTATTGTTCTGCATGGGGCAAAAGCACTTACTATGAATACATTGACTACATTTCGTTAGGCACTATTGACCGGGCGAGCGGTGCAGAGGCCGGAGGGTATTTCGATGGAACTGCCCTCAGCACTGATTTGATGATCGGGAATTCCTACACCCTTATGTACAGCCATGCAAACCCTGTTGGCGGATATACAGAAAACTGGAAGGTATATATTGACTGGAATCTGGATGGAGATTTTTACGATTTCGGTGAAAATGTACTGACGGCAACTTCATATACAACGATAAATTACACCAGTGGAATTACCGTTCCTGCAACCGCCATCCCCGGCATTACAAGAATGCGTGTTTGTATGGAATCCGGTTTATATCCGTTCCCGATGCCATGCGGCAAATTTCAATATGGTGAAGTGGAGGATTATACGATTCATATTCTTCCGGCAGCCGTTTGCACAGAATCGTATGAACCGAATAATTCAAAAGGTACAGCAAAACCCGTTGCTGTGAATACAGATATATCATCGCAGATCGGAGTGGCCGGAGACGTAGACTGGTATTCATTCAGCAATACTGCCGGTGAACCGAACATACATATTTTACTCAGCACAGTACCGGCGAATTATAACATCAAATTATACGATCCGTCAGGTGTACAGGTTGGGTCCTCTGCAAATCCAGGATTATCAGATGAAAATATTGTTTTGAATGGCGGTGTAACCGGCACCTATAAAATTAAAGTCAGCGGTGCAGCAGGCGCATTCAGTGCTGTCGATTGTTATACCTTGCTTGCTGAAATAAATACGCTTCCGTATAAAGTTGCGGAGCCTGGCAGGGAGAGCCCGCCTTTCAGCCTGGATATTTATCCTGTTCCC
>CAYTFT010000047.1:0-10573 GCA_964437155.1 uncultured Chitinophagales bacterium
CCTTTCCGCCCATTCTGGCAAAAATATATCGGTCATTATTTTCAAATTCTCGGCACCGCTTATCCGTATCCCGTAAAATTATTCCGTATAGGATTTCGCTCTGCCGGCGCCGTAGCCGGAGTTTTATTTGTGCTGTATCTGCTTATTCTGCTGGGCGCATTCGGACTCGTTCCGAATCATAAGGAATTGAAGGAGATCAATAATTATACTGCATCGGAGATCTATTCACAGGACAGCATTTTACTCGGTAAATACTTTATCGAGAACAGAACCAATGCAGAGTTCAAGGACCTGCCACCCCATCTTATTGATGCACTCATTTCAACCGAGGATGCGCGCTTTTATGAGCATAAGGGAGTTGATTTTGTGAGTTTTATCCGGGTGCTGATATTGTCCATTATTCTCAATGACGATGCCGGTGGCGGAAGTACCATTACCCAGCAACTGGCCAAAAATCTTTTTGCACGAAAGGATTATGGTCCGCTGACAATGCCGGTAAATAAATTCAGGGAGATGATCATCGCAGGTCGGCTGGAAGATGTTTATACAAAAGATGAAATTCTCACGCTCTATTTTAATACCGTTCCCTTTGGCGAAGATTGTTATGGAATTGAGGCCGGTGCTTTGCGTTTTTTTAATACAGATCCGGCGCAACTCACCATTGAACAAAGCGCGGTGCTTGTCGGATTACTGAAAGCAAATACAACCTATAATCCAAGGCTGCATCCCGATAAATCGCTCGTGCGCAGAAATACAGTATTGAATCTCATGGTTGCACATAAAAATCATTATCTGGATCAGGCAACGGCAGATTCAATCAAACAAATTCCGCTTACCTTGAATTACCGCCGTGAAAATCAGAGTGAGGGCCTCGCTCCGTATTTCAGAGAATTTTTAAAAGGCGAACTCGAAAAATGGACGGAAGAAAATCCTAAACCCGATGGCACTAAATGGAATATTTATACTGACGGACTGAAAATATATACTTCAATAAACGGCAAATTGCAGCAATATGCAGAAGATGCGATGACGGAACAAATGCAATCCCTGCAAAAAACATTTAATAAACACTGGGGAAAAACAGATCCCTGGAAAAACAGTAAAACGGATGTGGTTGGAAATGCACGGAAACGCAGCGAAAGATATCTCTCTTTAAAAGAACAGGGATACAGCGATAAAGGAATTTTAAAAAAATTCGAAGAACCTGTTGAAACGAGTATTTATTCGTGGGACGGACCAATAGATACACTTATCACGCCTGATGATTCCTTAAAAAACAGTTTGCGTTTTTTACATACCGGATTTCTCGCCATGGAGCCTAAAACAGGATATATTCTTGCATGGGTAGGGGGAATTGACCACCGGTATTTTAAATATGATCATGTACGTTCAAAGCGCCAGGTAGGTTCAACTTTTAAACCAATCGTTTATGCTACCGCAATTGAAAACGGTATCGAACCCTGTGCATATATTCCAAACAGAAAAGTAACGTATGAAGATTACGGATGGACCCCGGGAAATTCTGATGGTGAATACGGCGGGTATTATTCCATGATGGGCGGACTCACACATTCGGTAAATACAATTGCTGCCAATCTCATCATGCAAACGGGTGTAAATAATGTTATCACGGAGGCAAAAAAAATGGGCATAACGAGTGATCTTCCCAAAGTACCTTCTATTGCACTCGGAACCGCCAGTTTGTCTTTAATGGAAATGGTAACAGCGTACAGTTGTTTTGCGAATCGTGGCCTGCGTGCCGATCCGAAATATCTGGTGCGGATCGAAACTGCGGGAGGTGAAGTACTTTTTGAAAGCAAGGATGCAAAAAAAACGCGTGCATTATCGCAGGAAACGGCTGACCTTATGATCCAGATCATGAAAAGTGTTGTCAATCAGGGAACAGCGAGCCGCCTTCGGGGAACATATGGATTGGGAATGGATCTCGCCGGGAAAACCGGTACCACACAGGATAATACCGACGGCTGGTTTATCGGGTATAACTCCAGGATCGTGGCCGGAGCCTGGGTGGGCGCCGACGATAATGCAATACGCTGGCGGTCCACCTCTTTGGGACAAGGTGCTGCAACAGCATTGCCCATTTTTGGAAAATTCATGTATAAAAGCAGTCATGATCCCTCCACCAGAAAATATGTGTCCGGCAGTTTTACCACTCCTCCCGATTCGGTGATGGCAAGGATCGATTGCGCCATGTGGATCCCGGATACATTAAATACCGATTCAATGGGATTTTTCCCGAAGCTGATCGGGAATATCAAAGAATTTTTAACGAAGAATAATAAGGATTCCATTATCACAAAATATCCGGGTGCAGAAAAATAATTCGATGCCGATCTGGTTTAATAAGGACCTCTCCCTCTCACATTTCAGTCATTGGGGAAAAGATACTTTGGGCGGGCATATCGGAATAGAATTTATTACTATCGGAGATGATTTTCTGATCGCAAAGATGCCGGTGGATGCGCGCACCCGGCAACCCTACGGATTATTGCATGGAGGAGCTTCCGCTGCACTTGCTGAAACGATCGGCAGTGTTGCATCCGCACTGGTAATTGATCATGCGCATTATATTGCTCTCGGTGTTGAAATAAATGCAAACCATATCAGGAGTGCAAGAGAAGGTTTTGTATTTGCAACCTGTCGTCCCGTTAACCTTGGCGCTACATTACATGTTTGGGATATCCGCATCACCGATGAAAATGAAAAACTTATTTGTATCAGCAGGCTCACAGTGATGATCAGAAAAAGATAAATTCCCAGGCAAATGACAACGACAGATCCCGTTTTTGAAAATTTATATACCGGAAAAATACTTCCGCAATTAAAGGAAGCAGAAAAGATCAGAAAAAAAATCCTGCTTAATTACTCCATTGTCGGGTTTGTATTATTTGTCGGACTTTCAGTAGAGGCAGTAACGTGGATGTCGATCGCATTGGTAATTGTTATATTATTTGTGCTGTTCTATACCCGCTGGTATGGTATTCCGGTAAGCCGTTACGAAGATGCTTACGTACATGCAATTACGCTCAATACGATTCAGCAGCTTGCTCCCGGATTAATTCTGGACAATTCCAGTCACCTTAAATTAAGCGACCTCCGCAAAACATATCTGCTTAACAGTGAGCAGGATTATTTTTCGGGGAAAAATTTAATTCATGGAAATGCGGGCGGACAGGAAATAAGATTGTCTGAAATTTATTCCTCTTCGAAGATCAGGAAGGAAGACAGTATGTCGCCGCGGCATGAGGCATTTAATGCATTAGTGATCGTGAGCGATAAAAAATTGAATACCGGAGAAGTCCGTATGATCTGCACCAGCAAAGAAATTGCTGAAAGATTAAAAAATCAGCTCGGGCTGGAAGAGAAAACGATTGCCGACGGATTAATAGTACTGCAATCAATTTCGCTGCATTCCGCTGAGGAAACAAATCAGAATATATATCCGGAAATAAAAAAATATCATGCTTTGTCAAAAAAACATGTCTTGTTTACACAAGGAGAAAACGGAACCTCGGTAGCGATTCTGAACGAGCGTGGATTTACCTATCTTGCACCTACCGTTTTGCGGACGGCATTAAATAAGAAAGCAGCAGAACTTTATTTCAGGGATATGCAGTTCCTGATCAATGCGATCAGTTGATCAATTATGCGGCGTATTAATTATCGGGGCCGCGTTCACAATATCCGGCAACGGAAATACCTGCCACGCTGTCGAGGAAAAATTTTTCATAATCGCGTACATCCAGTTCACTGCCACAGTATTCTGACACGTGATCGCCGGTAAGGTCCGATGCAGTGCAAACCGTGCACTTCTGACAGGAAGAAACAGCCACGGCTGCGATCAGCAATACGATTACGGGAAGCAACATCCTTTTCATACGGTTAAATTAAGTTACAAATATAGGATTTAGATATCAACGAAAATAAATATTTCGTTATTTCGTCCACTGAAGATATCAACCGTTCATTTGTTAAACAATCAAAACAAATTATGATGATCACAACAACCACCAACAATATTGAAGGAAAAAACATCACGCAGTATATCGGCATTGTGACCGGGGAGACCATTATCGGGGCAAATTTGTTCCGCGACATTTTCGCAAGCGTGCGCGATGTGGTTGGAGGCCGTTCAGGCGCCTACGAAGAAGTATTGCGGGAGGCAAAAGACACTGCCCTGCGTGAAATGTCAGAAAAGGCTGCAACAATGGGCGCCGATGCTGTGGTGGGTATTGACCTCGATTACGAGACCATCCGCAATGGCATGCTCATGGTTTCGGCAAGCGGGACCGCTGTAAAACTGGGATGAACGGGATCCGTATCCCAAAGCTGTATCAATAAACGATCTTCACAGGATGCTTTTGCTCATCAATGGCAACCATGGTGAAAGTTCCTTCCATAGCCTTTGCTCTGTCATCTGAATACATCTGCTCCAGATAAACCTCAACTTTGATCACGATGCTGGTTGTGCCAACATGCGTAACGCGGCCTATCAGTTCGGCAAGGGTGCCGGCAGGGACAGGTTTTTCGAAATCCACGCGGTCGCTCGAAACGGTTACCATTCTCTGGCGGCTGAACCGTGTCGCCGTGATAAATGCCACCTCATCCATCCACATCAGTGCCGTTCCGCCGAATAAAGTATCATAATGGTTGGTAGTATTCGGGAAGATCGCCTTTACCGTATGTGTTACAGAATGCTGAATTCTTGTCTCTAAGTTCGTCATGGAATAATTTTGGTTTACAAAAGGTAAATTTATATCCAAACAGATACATACCGGTTATTAACTTTACAGAATAATTGCATTATGAAGCAGATTTTTTTCTTATTCCTCACAATGGGTTTTATCGGCACCATGTCCGTATTCAGTAATACATACCAAAATACAAATTCGCAAATCCCTGTTACAGATGAGGATCCGCTGGATAACCTTTTTGCCAATATCAATAATTTTCTGGGGTATTATGTGCATGACGGACTTGTAGATTACAAAAGCATTAAAACAGAAAATGCTTCCATCGGAAAACTTCTGAACATGATCGCAACGGCCGACTTGTCGAATGCAAATGATACTGTCCGCAAGGCATTCTACCTCAACGTTTATAATATTCTTGTAATAAAATCAGTAACAGATCATTATCCCGTTAATTCTCCGATGGATGTCCCGGGCTTTTTCGATAAGGATCAGTTTACCGTTGCTGGTTCGAAAATGACTTTAAATGAAATTGAAAATACAAAATTGCGGCCCGATGCCCGTGTTCATTTTTCATTGGTATGCGGAGCCCTTGGTTGTCCTGAATTACAGGCAACCGCTTTTATGCCGGAGACCGTAGAAGAACAATTGAATTCGAATACAAAAAATGCGTTGAACGACAGCACGTATATCCTAGTAAATACAGAAACAAAGACAGTGAAAGTTGCACAGATTTTCGAATGGTATAAAGATGATTTTAAATCCGATGCGGGCTCTGTTATCGCATTTCTGAATAAATACCGCACGGTGCCGATTCCTGAAAATTATAAAATATCCACTTATCCCTACAACTGGAAACTGAACGGGCTATAATTACACGTTCCGTATTAATCCTTTGCCGATTCTCCGGTAAAATAATCGGCCTTATGTTTAAACAATACATTGAATGTGGTAAGGCTCCCATAAATGCGCGTAATATATTGTTGCATTTCCACTTTGTCGGCATCTGTTAATTTAGGATGCGCATTTATTTTTTGCTCCATCACCCGCAGCCTGTCGCGCAACATCACGATCTTGTGAAAAAATGTTTCAACGGGCACTTCCTTTTGCTGCAATCCTTTATCAGATGGCTGCAATATAAGCATACCACCCTGCCATTTATCGGCAATATGAATAATTTCGGTAACATCGCTCCATTCGCGGAGAATTTTAATCAATGCATCTTCCGCTTCATTAAAGCTCACTGAATATTCACTTTCCAGCGCTTCCACCACGTCCATGCGCGTGTCTTTCAAAATTGCCTTCATGCCTTTTGTAATAAAACATATATCATACGCACGTTTATGCACATGCACCACCACACCGGCACCGTGTTCGGGATGCTGTACGCGCGATCCTACTCCAAGTATTTCCATAATTATTTTTTTGCAAGATAAAATTAATTCTGAAAATACCGGACAAAAAAACCCGCTCACCGGGAGGCGAACGGGTATATAAGCGCTGAACACGACTTCAGCACTTCACACACTACAATTTTTCGAAGCGGCAGACTTTCGGCGGAAGATTTCCAAAGCTGACACTCAGCAAATAGGTTCCTTTCTGTAGATCTGACACATCCAGTGAATATGTTCTGGAGCCCGGTGTTACGGTCTCTGATTTTTCAAGTTGTTTTTGCATTTGCATATTTACGATTTCAAAGTGCATACCGATCTGCGACCGTATGCTGAAATGAAAATTCATGATATTTTCAACAGGATTCGGAAACACACAAATAAAATCTGTCACCACGGGTTCACACGGATTAAGGGCAATCAATGAACTGTATTCTGTTTGCCCGTTATTCCCTTCGGTCCGCACCCTGTAATACCCTACCTCATCAACCGGATACTGATCACTGAAGCTATATTCACTGGTCAGTTCCGAGGTTCCTTTTGCATTTATCCTGCCTGCTTCAGTAAAGATAATTCCGTCTGTTGTTTTTTCAATAATAAATCGGCTTACACCAGTTTCTTTTTTTGATTTCCATGTGAGCCATGCCATGCCATCCTCACCGCAAAACGTTTCAAATCCCGACAATACGGCCAATTTGGGTGAAGCATCGTGCACCCAAACAGCAACTGCGTTTTGTGAATGGCTCACACTCGCAAAATCATCTACCCCGTCACCATCGAAGTCATCCACCACCATTTTATCGCTCACAGGATTATATCGCTGTGCGGCAGAGAAGGAAAATTTCCCTTCGCCGCGCGAAGTATTTCTGTAAAACTCCGCAAGATTATTTCCATCGCCTGCTATCATAGTGGCTACGTCGAAACGGCCGTCCTGGTCGAAATCGCCGATCGCAATACCTGCCGGTGACATGGTCGAAAATAAGATCATCGTATCAATCAGCACTTTCCCTGCGGATGAATTATTCCTGAAAACAGAAAAGTCGTTTTCCGGCCAGTTGGCTGTGATAATATCCGGTTTAAAATCACCATCCATGTCGCCAATTTCCATGGCAAATACAGAATGCACTGCGGGGAAATCGTATGCCGGTTCAAAAGATACCTGCATGGTGCCTGTGGAATTACTATTTTTAAACACATTCACTTTATCACTGCAGCCTGCAATGATGTCTACATTTCCATCTCCGTCAAAATCGGCACATTTTATATCATGCACCGGACAACCCGCATTTAAATAAACGGGCTCACCGAAATTAAATTTACTTCCCCCTGAAACGGTGGAATTAAGGAATATGCCGATCGAATTTCCACATGCTGTAATGATATCGTTTTTACCATCCATATTCATATCACAAATGGCAACAGCCTTCGCCAGAAAGGGTAATGTAATTTGTATTGTTTCTCCAAACGAAATTACAGAACCGGTTGTCGTATTACGCATAACATATACGGAAGGTGTTGCGGAATTTGCAATCACAACATCTGCAAGCCTGTCGTTGTTGAGATCGCCGGCGACTAATTGTGCAGATGCGCCGGTTCCGTAAGGGAAATCGGCCGGTGGATCAAAAGCAGATTCTGCGGGTCCGTAGCCGGCTGCATTATTTCTGAAAACAGAAATAATTGAAGATGCAGAATAGCTTACGACAATATCGTGCCTGCCATCATTATCAAAATCACCATTATCGATGGCATTGATCTCTTTGCCGTTCGTGAGTAAAAAGGGAGAATTCTGTATTTCTGAAAAACAGAATTGCGCATGTACCACTCCGGGCATAAACATGCAAAAGGTGGTGCACAGAAATATCTGTACAGACCTCTGGTAAATGAAAAAACGGGGGCTTTTCATATTCATACTTTGAACTCCAAAACTCGATATAGTTAGTGCAGATACCAAGTAAAGGCAACGGGAGTTATTCAACGCTTCCGGTTGATTGTCATGTTTACCATACACTACTGTGACGGCTGCTGCAGGCATTTTCCATCTATCCGGAGTTTCCGCGGTAAAACCATTAATTTTGAACTGTAATTACGCTTTATGTCTACGACATCAGAAATGATCCATTTCAAGGAATTCGGCACGCTTTGCTACCAGGCGTATCTCGATATTAAATTCGCTGCACCTGCTGAAGCGGAAGCATCCATTGCTCCCTATGTGCAAAAGATCAGGGCCATGGCAATTGAAAGAAATGTAAATAATTCCGTAGCACTGGAGATATTGCTCAATCATTTGCGCAAAGAAAATATAGACAAACAGCGGTATCAGATGGAATACATGTATTTTCTTGCTGCTTATTATAAACTGTTATAAGTATCTAATCCAGCTATACCCATTTCGTTTCTTCAGGTAGCCGGGATCATTTTGATGTTGATACGCTTCTTTTTCAAAGCATATATTTCTGTATGCATCAGTATGTGAGCTGAACCGAAAACGGTTAATCAGATAATTCAAAAGATATACAATGTAAAACGGGAGCACCAGCATTTCGGCCTGCTGCCGGAGATGAATATGTTCGTGCTGCAGAAAAACCGGATCATCTTTCAGTTGTATGGTTTTGATCACAATAAACGGATACAGTGTAATGCCATGTACATGTAACCGTGAATAAATAATTTTCTGCCAGTTACGAATCATCTCATTCTTTTATTTCACTGTTTCCTTTCCGGCAAATGCCCATTGCAGAAAATGCGGCATTATCCCGCCCCAGGTGCTTTGGTCGTGTGCACCGTTTTTTACCAGCACAAATTCAATATCTTCTAGCGCATTATATCCTTTTGCCTCCAGTTCATTGATCAGATCGAGCGTATCATCAATGGAATCGATGAGTCCGTTTTTATTTCTGTCGGCAACCTCATCCTTCGTGCCGCATTCAAACCAGAATTTAAGGCCTTCCCTCTTTTCAGAATTTCTGATCATCTGGTGAACGATCCTGTGTTTGTCGTCTTTATAGCCACGGTTATAAGCCTTCATGCGCCACCATAAACTTCCGCTGAAAACGCCCACGCGCCGGAATACATCCGGATAATGCCATGCAATATCCAATGCACTGAGCCCGCCCATGCTCCATCCCGCAATTACATTTTTATTTTTATCCCGCGAAACGCTGTACTTATTTCTTACAAACGGAAGGAGCTCCTGCACCAGAAACTCAGCATATAATCCGGCCCTGGATCCGCGATTCTTAAAATCAGGTGTATAACTGCTTCCGTATTCCATTAACCTGTCTTCATTCGCATGTATGCCTACCACAACTACAGGTTCTATTTTTTTCTCGGGCAATAATTTTTGCAGAGCTTCTGTCAGTTGAAGAGCGGGAATATCCTGTCCGTCGTTAAGCCATAGAACCGGATAGGGTTTCTGGTGATAACCGGGAGGAAGTATTATGGTGATCGTAACTTCTCTTTGTAAAAAAGAGGAATTCACCTGCGTGAATTCTACCCCGACTTTTTCTGCATTCTTCCCTTTCATTCCTTACCACAAAATTAATGTGATGGTTGCAATTATTTTGCAGAGTGATACCATAATGCATGTGCAATTCATTGCCTGATGAGCCGAATTCGCCTATTTTTGCATGCAACGTAAAAATCGCCTCATTAAAAATAAATTGTGGAGTTAAACGAACAAAAACACAGCTGGTATTCTTCGCTTCTTGGCATCAATATCGACATGCTGACCTTCGGTACGCAGGGTTTTCCCATTATACTTTTTCCTACGTCGATGGGCATGCATAATGAGAACAGGGATTTCAAACTGATCGATTCAATCGGATGGTTTATTGAGACCGGTCTCATTAAAGTGTATTGCCCCGACAGCATTGATAAACATAGCTGGTATAATAAAGAAGCTTCTGCCGGTGACAGGGTGCGTAATCATATTTTATATGACCGGATGCTGATGGAAGAATTATATCCGCGCATGCAGGAAGAAACCGGGAACTGGCGCATAGGCGTTGCAGGATGCAGCTTTGGCGGATACCATGCCTGTAATTTCGCATTCCGCCATCCGGATATTACTGCGGCCATGTTTTCGCTGCACGCAAAATTCGATATCAAAGGGCAGCTTGACGGCTATTATGATGATAATGTGTATTACAACAATCCGCCCGATTTTTTGCCTGATATGCAGGATGAAAATTTATGGCGGATGCAGATATTTTTAGGTTCTGCGGAATATGATATGTGCCTTGAGGCAAATTATCATATGGCGCATCTGCTGGGATTAAAACAGATTCCGCATGTGCTGGAGGTTGTTCCGGGTGAAAAGCACGACTGGCCCTGCTGGCGCCGGCAGTTACCGCAGTTTATTTCCAGATTGAATTATCAAACAATTTATAATCAATAAAATTTCCATATTTCAATGAAAAAGATAGGGATCGTACACGGGATGGAAGAAACATTTCCCAATGCTTTTATCGA
>CAYTFT010000048.1:0-10520 GCA_964437155.1 uncultured Chitinophagales bacterium
ATTGTTTTATTGCAGAATAAATCTTCATTCCTGAAGGAAAAGACATCGTCAATAGGCAACTTTTACGCGGTCATTTGCTGAGGGCAAAATCCGGCCGTAAGTGTCTTTTGCAATCAAACCGGAGATTGAAATCCTCCGTTTTCCTTGTATTTCTCCGGCCACCTTTCCCCTGTAAATAATCTTACTTTCTACCCCGAATTTTTGCATCTTCTAAAAACCTGTTATATTTAGTCTCTGAAAGTGTATTTAAACACCTCGAAACTTAACCAAACAATGCACACATTTAAGAAAAGCATCCTTGCCATCGCGCTCCTCCTCATGGGCATCAATGGTTTCACACAAGCAACAGAGGCCTGGTATATTCGCCGGACTCCGCCGGAACCCTGGACATGGTGCCCGGTGCTGAACACCAATATCACCGAGATGGATAACGTCTTCGGGGTTGGGGGATGGAATTCCGGATACTTCACAACAGTTGCGGTAGCCACAGCCTTCGGACCAACCTCTAAATTCGTTTTCCTGGAGGGTGGTGATGACCATGCGATCCCTTTAAATAACTTTCTTATTGCCAACCTCGCAACTATCGAAAACTGGGTGTATAACGGCGGTTGCCTTTTCCTGAATGCGGCGCCCAATTATGGAACAGATATCAATTTCGGTTTCGGTGGTACCACGCTGGATTACCCTTATTATTCAACAACAGCATATCCTACAGATCCTACACACCCGATATTTCTCGGGCCTTATATGCCTGTCGGAACGTCCTGGACAGGTAACTATTTCTGTCATGGTCGCGTTTTGGGAACCTGTCTCACCATGCTCATCGATGAAAGCTTCGGTGCTGCGGGCGTAAATAATATCGCCTGTGAGAAACACTGGGGTGCAGGTACCGTGATCTTTGGTGGTATGACAGTTACAGGCTGGCATTCTCCGTTTACGAACGCGAGAAACATGCGTCAGAATATTTTATCCTATCTCTATAACTACGTTGGTGTTAATGCAGGCGCCTTCGATTATCCGGATTCAATTTATTGCACCGGTGATCCTGATCCGTCTCCGACCTTTGATCCGGGTGCCGACACAGGTGTGTTTTCAGCAACGCCTGCCGGTCTTGTTATAGATCCCGCAACAGGCACAATAGACCTGAGCGCTTCATTGCCCGGAACCTATATTATCACCAACGGAGCCATTGTGGATTGCGCCCTTTCTTCTTTTGAAATGATCATCGGCGACGATCCGAATGCAACGTTCTCCTATCCGGGTTCACCGTTCTGTTCGACAGATCCTTCAGTTGTGCCGCTCTTCTTTATGGGCGGAACTCCGGGAACGTTCACCGCCTCACCGCCTGGACTGTCGCTCAATGCGGCAACCGGTGCGATCAATATCGGAGCGTCGACACCGGGCACCTACACTGTAACAAATTCGGTAACCAGTTTATACTGCGGAACAGATACACATAGTGTAACCGTAGTGATAAATCCGGCTTATGCAATTACGGTGAATGATGAGATATGCGATGATGTAACGTATATTCTTCCCGATGGCACCATTGCTGCGGCTTCCGGAACGTATGTGAACAATTTCACAACAGCTGCGGGATGCGATTCCATCATAACAACTAATCTTCTGATCCATACCACATTTGATGTTACAACAAACGTTTCACTCTGTAATGGCGATACATATGCATTACCCGATGGAACGATCACAGGAACTGCAGGAACCTATATCCAGAATTTCCCGACACCTTATGGTTGTGATTCTACTATTACAACTGTTGTTGCCGTGAATCCTGTGTATACCCTGACAGAAAATGTTGGTATCTGTACCGGTGACACTTATACACTTCCTTCAGGAGTTGTAGTAAATGCAACGGGTGCTTATGTTTCAAATCTGGTAACGGCAAGCGGCTGCGACTCTACCATTAATACAAATCTGATGGTGTTCCCAACCTTCGCGGTTCCTGTTGCAGCATCTATTTGCAGCGGCGACAGTTATACTTTACCCGATGGAACAACTACCGGAATTGCCGGTGTATACGTGCATACATTACCCTCTGTGCATGCATGTGATTCTGTAATTACAACAACCCTCACCGTATTACCTACTTATTTCCCTGTTGTGAACGCAGAAATATGTGAGGGCTTTACCTATACATTACCTGATGGTATTATAGTTTCAACTACCGGAACCTATACCACTTCTTATACAACGGTTTCGGGATGTGATTCCATTATTACAACAAACCTCACTGTTCATCCAAATCCTGTCATCAGCTTTACTGAGGATGATGTAATTTGTATGGAGCAAGGCACAATAACATTGGGCGCTTCTCCGGTCGGAGGAACGTATTCAGGAACAGGCGTTGCTGGAAGCTTATTTGATCCATCGCTGGCAGGCGTTGGCGGTCCTTATGAAATTACGTATACCTATACCGACGCAAACGGATGTACTTCCTCCGCAAGTGTATTCATGAGCGTGGATCAGAACTTTGCAGATGCATGGGGTGATACGACAATATATGCAGGTGAACCGGCAGTATTATATAGTACTGCAGGCGGCGCTTACGACTGGACACCACCTACTCAGGTAATTTGTCCGGATTGCGCCATCACGAATGCGTATCCTTTGGAAAATACTACTTACACGATGACATCCGTAAATGATAACGGATGTATCGCCAGTGATTATATGAATGTGATCGTATTGCCTAACCCGGGTAATTCCGTTTATATTCCGAATTCCTTCACTCCGAACGGCGATAATATCAATGATTATTTCTTCGCTTATGGATATAATCTCAGCATGATCAAGAAAATGAGTATTTACGACCGCTGGGGAGAACTCGTGTATTTCGGTGAAAATATTCCTGAAACCAGCGAAGCCGACGGATGGGATGGAACCTATAAAGGGGAAAATCTTAATCAGGGAGTGTATGCATACATTGTTGAGCTCACATTTACAAACGGTGTAACAACCACCTTCGCAGGAAACGTAACCCTCGTCAAATAAAAAGAAACGATAAAGCGTATTCGACCCCTGTAATGCCGGATTACAGGGGTTTTTTTATGGCGCGCTTCGCCTCAGTTTCCATCATGCGCAGGGAAGTTGTTAGTGGTTTAAATGCCTTTTTACCACTTGATTTCAATCATAATTTATTTTGATAAGCATCACTGTCTTTGCTTACTGTGTACGATACCTTGCAGGTAATTAAAATTCAATAATATGTCACTCGTAAAAAGTTCTAACCGGATTTCCCCGTTTACGAATTCTTTTTTGACAGAATTCTTTAACACCGACAGGTTGTTTAATGATGAATTTTTTACTATCGGGAAATTACCTGCCGTAAATGTCGTTGATAACGACAAATCATTTAATCTTGAAGTGGCGGTTCCGGGAATGAAGAAGGAAGATTTTCATATTGATATTTCAAATGGTATGATCATAATTTCTGCAGAACACAAGGAAGAATCGGAAAAGAAAGAAAAAAATTACACCCGGAAAGAATTCAGCTGTGAATCCTTTGAAAGGATGTTTACTTTACCGGAAAATGTAAACGAAATCGAAATTGATGCTGCATATAAGGATGGAATTTTATTTATTACAATTCCGAAGAAAGAAATCGCCGTCATCCCGAAAAGAGCCGTTGCGGTTAAATAAGAATGATTAGGATTATTTTATGTGCAATTTTTATTACAGCTGCCCGCTCCCTCGGCGGGCAGTTTGCTTTGGATCTCACGGTACATCGGGATGGATTGCGGGGATTGCCCGTGCTTCACGGCAGGAAAACCGGAAATAAATCAAACATAACAGGAAAACATCAGCGAACCAGACCGGTCGGCTGCATCACTCTCTCAAGTCAATTACTTCCACTCCCGGATATTTTGTTTTATCAAACTTGAAGTTTGCATCCGTCATTTCAACATTGGATTTGAAATTACTGATGGAGTAAGTATAATGTATCGCATTTTTATCAAACACAACACCTTTCTTTACAGAATTATCGGTCTGATCAATATACATTTTGATCTTGCTGAAATTCATTGTTTTATTTTTCGGGGTGAGTTCGATGATTTGTAATGCTTTACCATTCTCGGTTACTTTTTCACCCATGTATGCAAGGAAATCTTTTTCAGCTACTTTGAAAATATCATTGGGTGTCATCAGGTCCTGTCCTTTTTCAAAATTATTGATCTGCACCTCATTTACATCTTTAAGATAGGTCCACATTGTTTTACCATCGCAAAAGATTTGCTGGTTGCCCAGTTCATATTTGAACATATTTCCCTTGCTGGATGCTTTGCCGTTTTTTGTATCCTTTGATTTTGTTTCGAGATTTTCAACGGTAAGTGCGAGGTCCATCTGCATGGTTTTGAAAGCGCTGTATTTCTGGCTCACCGCCTTCAGCAGTTTAACGGCATTGGCATCGGAGGTTTGTGCGGAAAGAGAATGTGTTCCAAGGATAAGGAGCAGGGCATAAACGGCGATCTTCTTCATGATTCGGTTTGTATTGGTTTGCAAAATTAAGTTGAAATCGGAAAGATTTTTAAAATCAATCCAGGTTTTGCAAATACTGTTCCAGTTGGGGAAGATCGTGAAATAAAACTTCACGTGCCTTGCTGCCTGCGTTCGGGCCAACGATTCCAGCCGCTTCGAGCTGGTCCATCAGACGGCCAGCCCGATTATATCCTAATTTCAACCGGCGCTGTATGAGTGAGGTGGATCCCTGTTGATGCTGCACGATGATACGGGCCGCTTCTTCAAATAATGTATCCCGTTCGCCGTCGAGGATCTCCGACTTGTCTTTTTGCGCCTGTTCATCAATAAATTCCGGCAGCATAAATGCATCCGGATATCCTTGTTGCTGCGCAATAAAATCAACGACCTTCTCCACTTCGGGGGTATCCACGAACGGACATTGCAACCTGATCATATCACTTCCGATGGCGAGCAACATATCGCCGCGACCTACGAGTTGCTCAGCTCCGCTGGAATCCAGAATTGTTCTTGAGTCGACCTTGCTGGCAACTTTAAAAGCGATGCGGGCAGGAAAGTTAGCCTTTATCGTTCCGGTAATAATATTCACGGACGGGCGCTGCGTTGCAATTACACAATGCAAACCTACGGCACGCGCAAGCTGCGCAATTCGTGCGATAGGCATCTCCACCTCTTTACCTGCAGTCATGATAAGATCTGCAAATTCGTCGATCACCAGCACGATATACGGAAGATACTGATGCCCTTCCTTAGGGTTCAGCTTTTTCTTAATGAACTTGGCGTTATACTCCTTCACATTACGCACCTGCGCATTTTTCAGTAATTCATAGCGCGTATCCATTTCGATGCACAGGGCATTCAGGGTGGCTACCACTTTTCTTGTATCGGTAATAATGGCATCTTCCTCACCGGGTAATTTGGCAAGAAAATGCTTTTCGATCGTGGAGAATAAACTCAATTCCACCTTTTTCGGATCCACCATCACAAACTTCAGTTGTGAAGGATGTTTTTTATATAATAGGGAAATCAGGATAGCATTGATACCAACTGATTTTCCCTGTCCGGTTGCGCCGGCCATCAGCAGGTGCGGCATGCGTGTGAGATCGGCGATATAATTTTCACTGGAGATCGTTTTACCAAGACAAACGGGAAGATCCATTTTCGCATGCTGGAATTTTTCTGAGGCGATCTGACTCCGCATGGAAACAGTTTCTTTATTTACGTTCGGCACTTCAATACCGATCGTTCCTTTTCCCGGAATTGGCGCAATGATACGGATGCCCAGGGCGGCCAGACTCAATGCAATATCATCCTCCAGATTTTTGATTTTCGAAATGCGCACACCGGCAGCCGGAATGATCTCATACAAAGTAACCGTTGGTCCGATCGTCGCCTTAATTTTCGAGATCTGAATATTGTAATTATTCAATGTGCCGATGATCTGGTCTTTATTGCGTTCCAGTTCCTCTGTATTAATGGATACTGCTTCGCTGCCATATTCTTCCATTAATTCCAGAACAGGGTAATGATAATCAGGAAGGTCGAGTACCGGATCGAAATGATAATCCATGTTTTCCAGTTCGACGGCTTCTTCGTGCGGCTCTTCGATATCGAGTTCCAGATTATCCTGGTTTTCCATGAGTGGCTCTTCTTCACCGGCAACAACGGTTATTTCCGGTTCTTCCATTTCCGGTTCAACCGGTTTTTCTATTATCGGCTCTGCTTTCTTTAATTCAAACGTAACCGGTGTTTCTATATCTTCACTGGAAGTATATACCGGCGGAACGATAACTGTTTCTTTTATTTCCGGAACAACGGGCGGTTCAACCACGAGTGTATCTTCCTCCGTCATAGGCTCCGGTTCACCTGCCCCGGGTTTACGGCGAAATATACCTGCCAGAAAATTTAAATCGACTTTGGTAAATAAAATCAGATAGATAACCAGCACCGCAGTAAGCGCGAGAATGGCTCCGGTTTTTCCGATAAAACTTTCCAGATAAAATGCTGTCCCTTTTCCAAATGCACCACCGAATGGGAAACCTGAATTATAAAGAAAGAAACCTAATATGGTACTTAGCCATATCATTATCACAACTCCCTGCCCGATTATTTTTACATTATTGAAAATGCGCTTATCCAGAAAAATATTAAAGCCCAGTGTAAAGAACCAAACCACGAAGAAAAAACTGGCAATGCCGTACCAGCGATAAAAAAATTGATGACTCACCACCGCACCGAGATTGCCGAGATGATTTTTAATGTCCAGTGATGAATTAAATACCTGTTTCCACGGATGCTGCATGATGAGACTCTGGTCCTGTTTCCAGGTAAGCAGGTAACTGCCGAATGCCACCAGCAGGAATAAGCTCATCAGGATCATCAATAATCCTGTGATCTTTTTAAACCGCTCATCTTTCCAGAATGAAACCTTTCCTTTTTTCGCTTTTTTGGTTGTTTTTTTTGTCTCGGCCATGCTCTCTTACAATATACACTGCGTGCAAGGTAAAGGTAGAGAATAGGGGATGGCTGAAGAACGCATTTTTACCCATAGTATTATTTATTTGTCCAGATATGTGGATAGTAATGGTGATTTTCGTCAAATCAATGCAAAATAACAGCGGACAGAGTATTTTTGAAACAAAAAAGGCATGAGCCGGAAACCCGTAGAATATACCGAATACCTGCAACTGGAAAAGATCCTTGGTGCCCAGGCGCTCGAAAGCGATAAAGAAAATGCCCATGCGCATGATGAAATGTTATTTATCATAATCCATCAGGCGTATGAATTATGGTTCAAGCAGATCCATTTTGAAGTGGACAGCGCACTGGATGTCATGAGCAGGGAAAAGGTAAATGATAATTCAGCGGAATTACAAACGATTGTGCACCGTACTTCCCGGATTGTTACCATATTAAAATTACTCGTGCATCAGATCGATATTTTAGAAACAATGACGCCGCTCGATTTTTATGCGTTCAGAGATTTTTTACGGCCGGCATCCGGTTTTCAGAGCTGGCAGTTTAAAATGCTGGAAGCGAAACTCGGATTGAAATTCGAAAACCGGTATGGCAAGGAATATTATACATCGATGCTCAAGCCCCAATATGTGGACCTGGTGAAAAAGGTGGAGGCACAAAAATCTCTGCTGGAATTAATTGATATATGGCTGAAAAGAATGCCTTTCTTTAATGATGCGGAATTATGGAGTGATTATACGCCTGCTTCGAAGAACGGTTCCGGATTTCATGCATTCTGGAATGATTATCTTGAAATTTATGGTGCAAGCTTAGTGGAGGGTGAGCAGCAAAATAAAAAAATATTTGAGGATGTTTTTTTATCGGAGCATAAAAGCGCACATACAAGTCTGAGCAGCGAAGCAATGCGTAATGCATTATTTATCTCTCTGTATCGCGGATATCCGATCCTGCAACTACCCTTTCAACTCATGCAGAATCTGCTCGACATAGATGAGCAGATGGCAACGTGGCGATTCCGCCATATCAATATGGTGCATCGCATGATAGGCAGCCGGGTGGGAACAGGGGGAAGTTCCGGCAAGGAATATTTACAGGGCGCTTTAAATACACATTATATCTTTAAAGACTTTGCAGTTTTATCCAGTTTTCTGATTCAGGGTAACAGATTGCCGGAATTTAGTCCGGCGCTGAAAAAGCGACTTGGATTTTATTGACAAAAGCGACATTTATTTTTCAGGCAGACGCATAGATCAGATGATTGAATTTATTTGAGTTCATTGATCAAATCTATAGTCATGAAAAAAATATACCTGTTAATAGCCGCGCTGATACCGGTGCTGGCATGGTCGCAAATTCCGGATTTTCATTGGGGAATATCTATTGGCGGACTGAATATGAATTACCTGAGACAGTGCAGGCCAAACCTACCAGTGGGTAGATTGTAACGATGGATTTGTTGCTCTGGATGGTGAAACAGTACAATCGTACACCGCAACTGAAGATGGATCGTATGCAGTTATCGTTACGAATGGTTCCTGTTCAGATACATCAGAATGTTTTGAAATAATATTTGAATCTGTAATGAACCCGTTAAATGGTATGGAGATGAAATTATTTCCAAATCCTGCCGGTGACATTCTCTTTATTGAAATGATGCATGATGAATTGTTTTATACCATCACGATATCGGACCTTACAGGGAAAATAATGATGGCCGCATTGCAGAATAACAACAAAGCAGAATTGCATATTGACCAACTTTCTGAAGGGATGTATATTATCTCTGTGGATGTTGGCGAAGAGTTTTACAGATATTCATTTGTTAAATTGTAACCGGAAGACCCGGCTCGCGAAACCGGAAATTTGTTATATATTTGGTGGATGACCCGCTGAAAGCCTGTAATCCTCATTTAGGTATTAACGAACCTGACCGGATACAATTTTTACGGGGATATGCATTCTAAATAATATCCATTCACGCATTCCAAAAAATAAAAAATATGAAACGTAATTTTTCATCACTACTGCTTCTGGTTATTTCCGCAATACAATTAAATGCGCAAAAGGTTGTTGCCATTTCAAACAGCGCAATGAAAATCGAAGTACTTGATCTCACCTCCACAGGTAAAATTACCTGGGGCGGGTATGAGGAGATCGGTCTTGCTGCACGCAGTGAAAAAGACGGCGACCTGAATACGAAGGCAATTATTGCTGCAGTCGGGGATAACAGCGGATATGATAAAAAGGATTATGCTGCTAAAGTATGTGCAAACAGCACAGCTGCAAACCGAGATGACTGGTACTTACCCGCAAAAGAAGAAGCAGCGCTTATCTACCTGAATATTGACAAATTCAGCTGGAGTGAAAGTATGACTTTATGGACATCAACAGAGGCATCCGGTACGCAGGCTGTTTCTCTTTATACCTACAACGGAACCTGGTATAATGTTGCTAAGGTGGATTCCTACAATATGGTTTGCGTTAGAAAGTCGGAATGAATTCTTCTGCTTATGCATGATTTACCGGCCTGATTTAATAAAAACAGCCGTCAGGTATTCTTTATCCTTCTGTACCCGGATAAAATAAGTTCCCGCATGCCAGGTGCTGATATCAATGAATTGATCTTCGGTAGTCAGCATGCATTTTCCCTCCATATTGAAAATGGTAATTTCCTTTTTTTCTTTGGATTGCAAATTGAGGTAAATATAATCGGAGGCCGGATTCGGATACACCGAAATTAATGCATTCGATGCGTTACTATTGGAAATACCTGTGAGTTCATTCAGCCTGTATCCGCTTAAAAAGCGCCAGATCTCCCGGCATGCATTAAAGTCCAGATTAGTTACACCCAGAAAAGTAATTGCCGACCCGGGCCAGGTATGTCCCCCGTCAATAATTTTATATAATTCCACCGAACTGTTATTCCATCCGTCGGGATACACATAATGTTCTGCAGTGCAACTATCACTTGTGTTCACATCAGGCACTTCAGTAAATTCCGGATCTGATGCGCAATGGTTGAAATTGATCCAGTATTGTAGAACAGAATCTACGGGCAGATAACTGGGATTTCCGTTATACGGTACAACATCATCTGCAGTTCCATGAATTTCCATCACCGGGACAGTATGTTGCGGATCGCACGCCGGAAACCGTGCCGCACTGATAGTTCCTGCCACACTCGCAATGGCAGCAATTTTTCCACTTAATTCACAGGCAAGAGCATAACTCATAAATCCGCCGTTGCTCATTCCAGTTGAATAAATCCTGTTTGGGTCAATATTATAGGAAGCGGATATACTATCGATCAGATCGCTGAAAAACTGAACATCATCTACTCCTATACCGTCTGCAATAAAACAATTCCAGTAACGGAATCCAAGTCCGTCGATCGTACCGTTCGGCAGCACAGTAATAAATCCTGCAGTATCGGCTATCTGATTAAAATTCGCATAAATTGCCTGTCCGAAATTATCTGATGAATAACCATGCAGGTTAAATAAAAGCGGAACAGCTTCACTTCCGTCATAGGCTGCAGGAACATA